>NZ_JAMYSN010000030.1:0-63124 GCF_040321955.1 Mesorhizobium sp. M0217
CGGGGCGGGGCGGCCCCGCCCCGCGCCGGCCCGCGGGCCCCCCCCCCCCCGCGCCCCGGCCCCCCCCCCCCCCCCCCCGCGCCCCCGGGCCGCGACCTCCCCCATCGAGGGGGAGGTAGGCCGCTGCGCCAGCAGCCGCAGCCACATGTATTGCGCGGTGTTGGTGTCCTGGTATTCGTCGACGAGGATGTATTTGAAGCGCTTGTGGTATTCCTTCAGCACGTCCGGATTGGCGCGGAAGATGCGGATCGGGTGGCAGAGCAGATCGCCGAAGTCGCAGGCGTTCAGCGTCTTCAGCCGCTCCTGATAGGCCTTGTAGAGTTCCCGGCCCTTGCCGTTGGCGAAGCTGCGGGCATCGCCCTCGGCAATGTCGGCCGGGCCTTGGCCCTTGTTCTTCCAGCCGTCGATCATCTGCGCGAACTGCTTGGCCGGCCAGCGCTTGTCGTCGAGGCCTTCGGCCTGGATCAGCTGCTTGATCAGCCGTACGACGTCGTCGGTGTCGAGGATGGTGAAATCGGATTTGAGCCCGGCCAGCTCGGCGTGGCGGCGCAAGAGCTTGACGCCGATGGAGTGGAAGGTGCCGAGCCACGGCATGCCCTCGACGGCTTCGCCGACGAGATGGCCGATGCGCTGCTTCATCTCGCGCGCGGCCTTGTTGGTGAAGGTCACCGCCAGGATCTGCGAGGGGAAAGCCCTGCCGGTGGCCAGGATATGGGCGATGCGGGTGGTCAGCACGCGGGTCTTGCCGGTGCCGGCGCCGGCCAGCACCAGGACCGGGCCTTCGGTGGTTTCCACCGCCAGCCGCTGCTCGGGGTTGAGGCCGTTGAGATAATCGGGTGCGCTGTTGGGTCCGCTGCGGGCCGCCATGGCGCGCGCGGCTATGCCCGACGGGGCCGCGGGCCGCGCATTGGGTTCGTCGAAAAAGGGCATTTCTTCCGCAAAGCCGGACATCTCCCCCGAATGTAGTGATTCGGGAGCGAAAGACCAGAAGTGTCTACGTTTTGTTCTGCTAAAGTGCCCGATACTGCGGCTCAGGCCTTTCGGTAACCGAGCGCGACGAACAATCGATGTCCGAACGAGCGCGCTTCCTCTGTCATCACTATGCCAAAGGCCGTCAGCATCTGGTCGTAATAGCGGCTGCCCGCGGGTGACGCCAGGAATGTCGAGTACAGTCTGAGATCGCCGAGCGGGAGATCCCGGTACGTATAAGCGCTACCCTGCATGGCATTCTGTTCGATGTTCTGGCGAATTTTCACGGATTGCTGACGCACCAGCGCCATGATCTGTTCGTCCGACAGAGGCTTTCCGGCTGCGCCCAGCATCCCCGTAACCATCGCGTAGCTCATGTTCAGCGCTATCGCCTCGCCGGTGTCGACAGCGCTGATATCGTCGATGATCTTGCGGTACAATTCGAGCCGGGCTGGATCCTTGGTCGGAAGCTCGGCGAGGATTTGCTTGCCCTCTGTCTTCTTGCTTTGCCTGCCTTCCGGGCCAGACGACTGAATTTCCAAAGCGGTGACGTGCTTGCCCAACGGGGAAGCGTAAAACGCTGCGAGGTCGGACAGATCGGTGGCCGACAGCCTGTCCGCCATCCGCGATTCGATGGCAGTCTCCATTTTGACTGCGTCGAAGGCGCCTTCCAGCGCGACCGACAAGGCGTCCTGGAAATTTGCCGGTAACGGTTCGGGTATGGATTTCGTGGCTGCGGCGATGCCGGGACCGATGCCCATCAGCATCTCGTGAAAGCCGTTTGCCTTGTTGATCTCGCTCAGCGTCTGTGCCGGCGCGGCCACTGTGCCGGCCGTGAGCGCGACGAAGCTACAGAGGACAAGGACTACTCGCGTCAGAGGCGAGGCGAATGACATCACTCTGGTTGCTCCTGATGGTTGGTCGAAAGCAGACTGCTGGAAAACCCGGATGCCGGCAAGGCGGGATTGCCACCTGGGCGTGTGGCCTCGAAAAAACGCCCTGTGCGCGGAGCCTGCGGGCATGGCCGTTTGGTTTCGCCATGGATCGCTCCCCGGCGGCTTGACAGGCACGGCGGGCGGGAGAAGGTTGTACCGCCGGGGGCAGGATTGGCATACCTTTGCCCATGGCCGCGCCGCGGAATGCGCATCAGTCGAAGGAGTATCGTCTTGGCTGTCGTCATCACCTCCCTCATCCTGTTCCTCATCGGCCTCGCACTTGGCGGCGGCGGCGTCTGGCTCGCGATGCTGGGCGGCAGCTGGTACTATGTCGTCACCGGTCTCGCCTTCCTCATCGCCGCATGGCTGCTCTTCCGGCGCAAATCGACGGCGCTCTGGCTCTACGCGGCGATCGTGCTCGGCACGCTGGCCTGGGCGGTGTGGGAAATCGGCTTCGACTGGTGGGAACTCGGACCGCGCGGCGGCGTCATCGTGCTTCTGGCGCTGTGGCTGCTGACGCCTTGGGCAAGGCGGGGCCTGATCGGCCCCGACGCGCGCGCGCCGCTCATTCTGGCCGTGCTCGCATCGCTCGCCGTCGCCGGTTATTCGATGACGGCCGATCCCAAGGACATCGCCGGCGACCTCAGCGCCGACAAGGTGACGCCGACTGCCGATCTCGGCGGCAATGTGCCTCCGGGCGAATGGCATTTCTACGGCCGTACGCAATTTGGCCAGCGCTATTCGCCGCTCGACCAGATCACGCCCGACAATGTCGCCAAATTGCAGCCGGCCTGGATCTACCAGACCGGCGACGTGAAAGGGCCGGACGATGTCGGCGAAACCACCTACCAGGTGACGCCGCTGAAGGTGGGCGATGCGCTCTATATCTGCACGCCGCACAATTTCGCCATCGCCATCGATGCCGCCACCGGCAAGGAGAAATGGCGTTTCGATCCCAAGATCAAGCTCGACAAGGACCGCCAGCACCAGACCTGCCGCGGCGTGTCCTATTATGCCCATGCCAAGATCGCCGCCGGCCAGCCTTGCGCGACGCGCGTCTATCTGCCGACCTCGGATGCGCGGCTGATCGCGCTCGACGCCGCCAACGGCCAGGTCTGCCCGTCCTTCGCCGAAGCCGGCACGCTCAATTTGTTGACCAACATGCCGTATCCGAAGTCGGGCTATTATTACTCGACCTCGGCGCCGCTGATTGCGGGCGGCAAGATCATCATCGGCGGCGCGGTCAACGACAATTATTCGACGCAAGAGCCGTCCGGCGTCATCCGGGCCTTCGACGTCGACACCGGCGCCCTGGTGTGGAACTGGGATTCCGGCAATCCGGACCAGACAACGCCGCTGGCGGCAGGCCAGACCTACACCCACAACTCGCCCAACATGTGGTCGACGGCAAGCGCCGACGAGAAGCTCGGCTTGCTCTATGTGCCGCTCGGCAACCAGACGCCGGACCAGCTCGGGATGGGCCGCAGCGCCAATGTCGAGAAGTTTTCCTCCTCGATCACCGCGCTCGATCTGGCCACCGGACAAGTGCGCTGGGTGCGGCAGACCGTGCATCACGACCTCTGGGACATGGATGTGCCGGCACAGCCGACCCTGGTCGACATCACCACCGCTGCCGGCGTCGTTCCGGGCCTGGTCGGGCCGACCAAGCAGGGCGACCTCTACGTGCTCGACCGGCGCAGCGGCGAGCCGATCATCCCGATCAAGGAAGTGCCGGCGCCGGGCGGTGCTGTCGAGGGCGATCACACGTCGCCGACGCAGCCGGTCTCGGATCTCTCCTTCAATCCGAGACCGCTGACCGGCGCCGACATGTGGGGCATCACCATGTTCGACCAGCTGGCCTGCCGGATCGAATTCCAGGGCCTGCGCTACGAGGGCCGCTATACCCCGCCGTCGGTGCAGGGGTCGCTGGTCTATCCCGGTAATTTCGGCACCTTCAACTGGGGCGGCGTCGCCGTCGATCCGGTACGGCAGGTGATGTTCGGCATGCCGACCTATCTAGCGTTCAAATCGCAGCTCATTCCGCGCGACCAGGTGCCGCCCCCGGATGAGGGGCGCGGCAGCGAACAGGGGCTGAACCGCAATGAGGGCGCGCCCTATGCGGTGGTGATGGGGCCGTTCCTGTCGCCGCTCGGCGTGCCCTGCCAGGCGCCGCCATGGGGCTATGTGGCGGGAGCGGACCTCAGAACCGGCAAGATCGCCTACAAGCACCGCAACGGCACCGTCTATGACATGACGCCGTTGCCCTTGCCGCTGAAGGTCGGTGTTCCCGGCATTGGCGGGCCGATGATCACCGCCGGCGGTGTCGTCTTCCTGGGCGCGGCGGTCGACGACTATCTGCGCGCCTATGACCTGACATCGGGCAAGCAGCTCTGGCAGGCCAGGCTGCCGGCCGGTGGGCAGTCGACGCCGATGACCTACACCGTCGCCGACGGCCGCCAGTTCGTGGTCATCGTCGCCGGCGGCCACGGCTCGGTCGGCACCAAGCCCGGCGACTATGTGATGGCCTATACGCTGCCGAAGTAGCAGCGATGTGACTTAGGTAAGTGATCGGCCCGGCAGATATTCTGGCAATGTCGCGCCGCCCCTCATCTGCCTGCCGGCATCTATACGGGGAGAAGTGCCCGGCAGGGCGATGAGGGGCAGCAGCAGCCTTGGTCAGCTTGCGTAAGAGATGGCCTTTGAGACTGGGCACGGAGCCCAGTACTTCATTGGTTAGCTGCGGCCCTGTTTCGGCCTGCTGGATCAGCGTGGTGCCGGCCGACGCCGGTCGACGCGGACCTTCACCATCCGAGCGGCGGCTGCGGCAGCAGCGGAGCGCATTCCCAGCAAGGTAGCAACAGCAAGCACGAGCGAGCTTGCAAGGATCGGAGTGGACAAGGTCATGGCGTTGTTCCTTCTCGTCGGGCTCGCCGCTACGGGCGAGACCATCATCAGCTTCCTTCCATATTGTGGCGGCACCATCGACATTCTCTGAAATGACCAAAATGTGATGCGCGCGTTCGGCGGGGCCGCCGCATCGTTCGATGGCGCAAGCGTCACCCATCCGAGACTGGACCGTGCGAGCTTGCACCCTATCTTGATCCGCGAGTCATCCCGGAGTGACCGCGACGTCATCCCGGAGTGACCATGAGGTCATCCCGGAGTGACCGTGAGATCATCTCCTAACGAGGAGCACGCCATGACGAAACCCACCGCCGAAGCCGTCAAACCTGCCAAACCTGCCATCACCCAGGCGATGATCGATGCCTATGACGAATACACGCATCTGACGCTCGACCGCCGCCGCTTCATGGAGCAGCTGACCAGGCTTGCCGGATCGGGCGCGGCGGCGGCCGCGATCGCGCCGCTGCTTGCGGCGAATTCGGCGCAGGCGGCAATCGTCGCCGACAACGATCAGCGCGTGAAGGCTGAAGATATCACCTATTCCGGCAGCAGCGGTGAGATGAAGGGCTATCTGGTCAGGCCGGCGGACCAGTCCGGCAAGCTCGGCACCGTCATCGTGGTGCATGAGAACAGGGGGCTCAACCCGCATATCAAGGATGTGGCGCGGCGCGTTGCGCTGGAAGGGTTCGTGGCGCTGGCGCCGGATTTCCTGTCGCCGCTCGGCGGCACGCCCGCTGACGAAGACAAGGCGCGCGACATGTTTACCAAGCTCGAAGCCAGCCAGGTCACCGCCGATGGTGTGGCGACCATCGCCTATCTCAAGGGCGAGAAGGACGGCAACGGCAAGGTCGGTGCTGTCGGCTTCTGCTGGGGCGGCGGCACGGTCAACAATCTGGCGGTCAACGCGCCCGATCTCGCCGCCGGCGTCGCCTATTACGGCATGCAGCCGAAGGCCGAGGATGTGGCGAAGATCAAGGCGGCGCTGTTGCTGCACTATGCCGGGCTCGACGAGCGCATCGACGCCGGCATCGATGCCTACAAGAAAGCGCTCGACGCCGCCCATGTCGAATACACGCTCTATGTCTATGACGGCGTCAACCATGCCTTCAACAACGACACCTCGGCCGCGCGCTATGACAAGAAGGCAGCCGATCTCGCCTGGGGCAGGACGATCGCTTTCCTCAAGGAGAAGCTGGCGTAAGCTTCAGGCCGCCGACGACGCCCATACGCTTTCATAGGCCGGCGACAGCGTAAAACCGGCCGGCAGCACCGAGACCGGGGGCGGGCGCCGCACGCCCTCCTGCAGATAGCGCAACGCCGACACCAGTCCGTTCATCGTGTAGGGCTTGGCGATGACGCCGATCGCACCGGCGAAATGGTCGGGGATGCGTTTTGGATTGGCGGTCATGAACACCACCATGGAACGGTTACCCTCGCGGATATGCTCGGCAACCTCGACCCCGGTTGGTCCGTCGGCGAGGTGGATATCGACAAAGGCAATATCGGCATCGGCGGTATCAATCATGCCTCTTGCTTCGGCCAAGGAGGTCGCCCAACCCACAACGCTGTGGCCGGCTTCCTCGACGAGGCTTTCCAGTTCCATCGCCAGCAACGCCTCGTCCTCGACGATCAGGACCTTGAGCGGTTCGTTCATGACAGCTTCCCTTTCTGCTGCGGTTCGTTCGGCATCGAGATGACGACCTTTGTGCCCGGGCCGGCGTCGCGCCATTCGATGTCGGCATGCAACTGACGGGCAAGCGACTTGATCAACCGCATGCCGAAGGAAGCATCGCCGCTGGCCTCGGCCATGCCGACGCCGTCATCGGAAACCTCGATGTTGAAGTGGCCGTCGGGCTGGCTCATCTTGATGCCGATGCGCCCCGCGGTGGTGCCGTCCGGCTTTGCCTTGAAGGCGTGCTTCAGCGCGTTGGTAACAAGCTCATTGACCATCAAGGCAACAGGCGTGGCTTTTTCGGCCGGAATGACGATGGGTTCGAGGTCCAGCGTCGGCTTGATCTCGGCGCGCCCCGATGCGGTCAGCAGGTCGGTGACCAGATCCCTGGCGAAATCCGAGACATCGAAGCGGCTGACATCCTTTGACTGGTAGAGACGGCGATGCACCGTGCTCAGCGCCTCGATGCGCTCCAGCATGGTGGTCAGGGATCGCTTTGTCGCTTCATCCTTGATTGCCCGGCTTTGCATGATGATCAGCGAGGAGATCATCTGCAGGTTGTTTTTCACCCGATGGTCGACCTCGTGCAGCAGCGTGGTCTGCGCCTCAAGGGCGGCCTCAAGCTCGCGCGTGCGTTCCTTGACAGCCTTTTCAAAGCGGTTCTTGTCGGCGGTGATGCGATCCTCCGAGCGCTTGCGATCGGAGACATCGAGCTGTGAGGCAAAGAAGAACAGGAGTTCGCCTTTGTCGTTGGAAACCGGGCTGATGTAGAGCGCATTCCAGAATGTCGAGCCGTCCTTGCGGTAGTTCAACAGATCGATGGCGATATCGGTTCCCGCTGCTATCGCGTCGCGCACGCTAGCCACAGCTGCCTTGTCTGTCTCTGGCCCCTGCAGGAAGCGGCAGTTCTTGCCCATGACCTCGTCGCGCTCGTAGCCGGTCAGGCGCAGGAACGCGTCATTGGCAAAGACGATCGGATTGTCCGCCTGACGGGGATCGGTGATGACCATCGACATGCGGGTGGCGCGGATGGCGGCCGCGAACGGATCGCCCTTGCCGTGCTCGGCATGCAGATTGTCCGTCATGTGCCATGCGTCGGCCGGTTCCCTGGTCCTTTTCCAGTCCATGCTTTCACTCCAAGCCGTTTTTCAGGGGTCACAACGGCTTAGACGTGGAATTGGTTCAATCTTGATCTTCTTGTCGCAGGCAGCCGTTTGCGAAACCGAATCGCCGGTTGCGCAAACTGTCGAAATGAACGGTTTTTGAAGGTTGTCGGATGTAGCCGATTCGCTGAAAGCAGGGCTGGCGCCGACCTATAGAAATGATCAGGTCGCAATGGTCCGTGGCGGCGCTCGCCGGTGGCGGCTTTCTCAGAACAGCGGAAACATCAGGCGTGGCCACGCTTCATGCGCGCCTGCTTCAGGATGGCGCGCCAGCGGATCATGTCGAAGGGGATAGGCTCGTTGTTGTTGGCGATGTGGAAGATCTCGTTGTTGACGTTCTTCAACGAGCGCCAGAAATCATAGTCGGTGATGCGCGGATCGGCAGCCAGCCTGTCCACCTCGACCTTGATGTCGGTTTTCATGCACGTTCCTCGAACCGCCTGTTGCCCGCCGCCCGCGTCGCAACTCGCATGGCACCGTTCTCAAACGGTCCGCTGAGTCGTTCAATGGCCCAAATGGCTTGTTCACGTTAAAACCTTGGTAAGGTTAACGCGGGCGAGGCAGCGCTTCAAGCGGTCCTGCGGCGAATACCGATCGAACGGCCGGCGCGCTCGGGCATCGGCAGTGCAGAATGGGCGGCGCGCATGGCTTTCACCTTGGCCTGCACATCGGCGGGGAAGGGCGCGACTTTCGGCCCGGACATGTCGACATGCAGCGACAGGGTTTCGGAAGTGGCGGCGAGCCAGCCATCGACATGGCGGATTTCCTGGTAGGCCCGCAGCCGCTTGTCGTCGTGATCGATCAGCTGGAAGGATACGACGACCTTGTGTTCGAGGTGCAGTTCCTGGACATAGCAAACATGGACTTCGGCCGTGTAGATGGTCAGGCGCCGCTCTTTGACATAGTCCAGCCCCATGCCCATCGCCTCGAACGCCTCATCCGAGCAGCGGTCGAACAACACGTTGTAATAGGCCATGTTGAGATGGCCGTTGTAGTCGATCCAGTCCTTCTCGATGTCCATCGGTTTGGAAACTAAGGGGGCGGGAACAGGCATGGAAAGTTCCTTGTTCTGGTGCTGGACCGAGTTCAGGTGCTGGACAGGGCGTGGCCGCTGAGACTAGAGCGGTTCACCGTCTCGCGGAAACGGTGAACCGCTTTAGTTTTTGTTTTGACGCAATCCCGGACGGAAAAGCGCTTCACACTTTTCCTGGAATTGCGTCATGTGCATCCATAATCGCATAACAAGCATGGACGCTGGTCCATTCGCGGAGGAATTCATGGCTCTGAGCGACCTCAATCCGGTCGAACGCAACGAGGAAGGCATTGCGGCGGTGCTCGGCATCCTCAAGCAGCAGCTCGGCGAACGCTTCCAGACAGGCGCGGCGATCCGCTCGCAGCATGCGCATACCACCACCTATATTCCGACGCAGGCGCCTGACGGTGTCGCGTTCCCGGAGACGACAGAAGAGGTGCAGGAGATCGTACGTGCCTGCGCCGCGCACCGCGTGCCGGTCATCGCCTTCGGCGTCGGTTCCTCGCTGGAGGGCCACACCAACGCGCCGGGTGGCGGCATCTCGGTCGACACCTCGCGCATGAACCGCATCCTGTCGGTCAACCCCGAGGATCTCGACTGCACGGTCGAGCCTGGCGTAACGCGCGAGGATTTGAATCGGCACCTGCGCGATACCGGCCTGTTCTTCCCCATCGATCCCGGCGCCAATGCTTCGCTCGGCGGCATGGCGGCAACGCGGGCCTCCGGCACCAATGCGGTGCGCTACGGCACGATGCGTGAAAACGTGCTGTCGCTCACGGCCGTCATGGCCGATGGCGAGACGGTGACGACCGGCAAGCGGGCGAAAAAGAGTTCGGCCGGCTACGATCTGACGCGGCTTCTGGTCGGCTCGGAAGGCACGCTCGGCATCATCACCTCGCTGACCTTGAAGCTGCAAGGCATTCCGCAGGCGATCTCCGGCGGCGTCTGCCCGTTTCCAAACCTCGAGGCGGCCTGCAACGCGGTCATCGCGACCATCCAGATGGGCATTCCGGTGGCGCGCATCGAACTCGTGAATGGACTGCAGATGCGGGCGATGAAGAATTACTCGAAGCTCGATTACCCCGAGAGCCCGTGCCTGTTCGTCGAGTTCCACGGCAGCGATGCCGGTGTCGCCGAACAGGCCGAAACCTTCGGTGCCATTGCTGAAGACAATGGCGGCGGGCCATTCCTGTGGACGAGCGTCGCCGAGGAGCGCACGAAACTCTGGAAAGCCAGGCACGATGCTTATTGGGCGTCGCTGACGCTGCGGCCGGGCACCAAGGGCCTGTCGACCGATGTCTGCGTGCCGATCTCGCGGCTGGCCGAATGCGTTGCCGAAACCGAGGCCGACATTGCCGAGATGGGCCTGGTTGCGCCGATCGTCGGCCATGCCGGCGACGGCAATTTCCATGTGCTGGTGCTGATGGACGTCAACGACCCCAAAGAGATCGCGCTGGCGGAGAAATTCGTCTCGCGGCTGAACATGCGGGCGATCGCCATGGACGGCACCTGCACCGGCGAACACGGCATCGGCCAGGGCAAGATCGGCTTCCTGCGCCATGAGCTCGGCCATGGTGTCGACATCATGCGCTCCATAAAAAAAGCGCTCGACCCGCAAGACATCATGAACCCGGGCAAGATATTGCCTGCATAGCCGAAATGTGAGGAGCGGCAATGGATACCCTGATTATAAGGGCATCGCTTGGCAAGACACTGTTACTGCTGTCGGCCAGCCTCTTCTTTGTCCTGGCCTGCGCTTTCCTGATTTATGTCTCCGAGGACGGCGACACCGCCGGCCTTTGGTGGTGCGTGGCCTTTTTCGGGCTCGGCGCGTTGGTGTTTGCCTGGCAGCTTGTGCGGCCGCAGATTCTGGTGCTGAACGGACAAGGTTTCAGTCTCGGCGGAGGCCTTGTTCGATCGCCCAAGCTGGTCCCCTGGAAGGATATCGAAAGCTTCTTCGTCGTCCATCGCCGGCGCAGGATAGGCGATATGATCGGGTACAATTTCGCACCGGGGGTCAAGAAAAGCTCCGTCATGGGCAGCGTGACCAAAGGCCTCGGCGCCGAAGCCGCATTACCGCAGGGCTGGACATTGTCGCCCGAGGAGATGGTAGTGCTGCTGAACGAATATCGCCGACGGGCGGTGGCGGGTTAGTCTGTTGCATGTCGGCCGGCACGCAGTCACAGGCGTCCGAAATCTCTGCTCGTCCAGATACAGAGATCAAGCAACTCTGGATGAATTGCCTCTTTATCGACACGCTGATGCGGGTAGAGTGCGGCTGACTTTCAATCAACCCGTTCGGAGCTGATGCTCGCACGCCTGTTCGTGATCTTCGGTGGCTTGTTTGTGCTGGTGCTGGTAGCGGCGCTGGTGGTGCCGTATTTTGTCGATTGGACCGGGTACCGCGCCCAATTCGAGCGCGAGGCGAGCGCCATTCTCGGCCGCAAGGTGACGGTGCAAGGCGACGCCACGGCGCGGCTGTTGCCGTTCCCCTCGGTGACCTTCTCAAACGTCACGGTCGCCGGCGGCCCCGGCGGCCAGCCGGCAATGACAGTCGAGACCTTTTCGATGGACGCGGAACTGGCGCCGTTCCTGCGCGGCGAAGTGCTGATTTTCGACATGCGGCTGGTGCATCCGAAGGCGACGATCGACATCGCCGATAACGGCACGGTCGACTGGGCGATACGGCCGTCCTCGCCCTTCGATCTCAACCAGATCTCGATCGAGAAGCTCACGGTGACGGAGGGAGAAATTGCGCTCCGCCATGCCGCAGGCGGGCGCAGCCATCTGATTTCCGAGATCAATTCGACCATCTCTGCCAAGTCGCTGGCCGGGCCGTGGCGCATGGATGGAACGTTGCTGCTCGACGGACTGCGTTCGACTGTTGCGGCTTCGACCGGCAAGGCCGAAGGCAGCGGCCAGATGCGGCTGAGGCTCAAGGTCGATCCCGATGCCTATCCACTGGTCATCGAAACCGACGGCAATGCCGGCATCGTCAATGGGGCTGCCGTCTATTCCGGCCAGTTCAAGATTTCCGGCAACGACAAAAACAGCGCCGAACTGCGCGGCGGCGATGGCGAGAGCGTCAAAATCAGCGCCGGCAAACCCGATCCGGGGTTCAGGCTGAACGGCAAGTTCTCGCTCGACCATCAGAAGCTTGGCGTCGACGAATTCCGCTTCGAGACCGGGCCGCTCGACAATCCCTACACAGCCGACGGCAAGGCTTCGGTCGATCTCGGCCTTAGGCCGAACTTCGCCATCGAGGCCAATGGCGCGCAGGTGCAACTGGACGAGGCGGTGGGCGCTGAGAAGGGCGCCGGCCTGACGCTGGACCAGCGCATTGCCGGGATCGAGCAGGCGCTGCTCGAACTGCCGAAGCCGAGTATCCCCGGCACTGTCGAGGTCAAGCTGCCGGCGGTGGTGGCTGGCGACACCACGGTGCGCGACGTGCATCTCTCGGCCGAGCCGGTCGAGGGCGGCTGGTCGGTGAAATCGCTGGCCGCGACCTTGCCCGGGCGCACGACGCTGGAAGCCAGCGGCATGCTCAGCGTCGAAGATCATTTCGGTTTCAGCGGCTCCATGCTGCTGGCGGTGGCGCAGCCTTCCGGCTTTGCTGCCTGGTTGTCCAAAGATGTCGACGAGGCGATCCGCCGGCTGCCGGCCGCCGGCTTCAAGGCCAAGGTGGACCTGTCGGAGAAGCGCCAGGCGTTCAGCGATCTCGAACTGATCCTCGGCAAGTCGAAGTTCACCGGCCGCATCGATTCCAGCCAGCCCGACGACGCCAAGTCCTCGGTGCTGATGCGGCTCGCGGGCGGCGAACTCGACGTCGACGGGCTGACGGCCTTCGCCTCGATCTTCGTCAGCGACAAGGGCGCCAACCGCTTTTCCGACCGTGACCTCGATTTTCAGATCAAGGCAGGGCCGGTCAATGCCGGCGGGCTCACCGCCGACACGGTCGACACAGCGCTCCGGCTCCGCGACGGGCTGCTCGAAATCGACCGGCTGTCGATTGGCGGCCTTGCCGGCGCCTCGATCAGCGCCACCGGCCGGATCAAGGATTTTCCGGCAAGCCCGACCGGCAAGCTCGATGCCTCGGTGGTCGCCGTCGATCTGAAGCCGCTGATCGACATTGCCGCGCAACACTATCCCGACAATCTGATGCTGAAGGGACTGGCTGGCCGCACGGCCGCCTATCCTGAACTGTTTCAGGACGCGCGCGTCGATCTGGTGGCGAGCGCCGCCGACAATGGCGACGGCACGACCGGGCTGGCGGTGAGCGGACAAGGCAAGGCCGGCGGTTCGGCCTTTTCGGCGTCGCTGTCGGGCAAGGGTGCCGTCGGCCAGTTGCTCGACGCGCCGGTGACGGTGACCTTCAACGCCAAAAATCCCGACGCCACCGTGCTGCTGGCGCTCTACGGCCTGCCGGCGCTGCCGCTCGGCATGCTCGGCCAGGCAAGCACCGATATTTCGGCCAAAGGCACGCTCGGCGGCGGCCTGGCGACGAGCTTCAATTTCGCCGCCGATGACTTCAAGGCGACGTTCGACGGCACCGTTGCTCAGACGCCGCAAGGCGCCACCGCCAAGGGCAAGATCGGCCTCGACGCCTCCGACATCGAGCCCTGGCTGATGACGACCGGCGCCGGCCTGCCGGGTATGGGAACGGGCACCTCGACCTCGCTCAGCGCGGATGCCGATTTCGGCAACGGCCTGCTGGTGTTGAGCGGCCTCAGCGGATCCATCAACGAGTCGGAGATTTCGGGCGACGTCAACATCGATGCGAAGCAGGGGCTGCCGCATTTTGCCGGTGCGCTGGCGCTCGACGAACTGGACCTCGACCCGATTGCGGTTGCGCTGTTCGGTGACCAGTCGTTCCTCAGCAGCAACGCGAACTGGCCGACGGCGCCATTCAGCCAGAAATCCAGCCTGCCGTTCAGCGCCGATCTCGACCTGACGACGGCGACGCTTGCCGCCGGACCGCTGGCGACAGCCTATGACGCGTCGCTGTCGTTGAACCTGGACCAGGAAGGCATCCGCGTTTCGGACCTGAAGGCAAAACTGCTCGGCGGCGCGCTCACCGGATTGTTCGAGTTGAAGAACACAGACGGCACTGGACTGTTCTCCGGCCAGATGAGGCTTGCCGGCGCTGACCTGGCGACCGTGCTGCCGGCTGCCGGCCTGAGTGGCAGCGGCGATTTCTCGGCAGGGCTGTCGACCAGCGGCAAATCGGTCGACGCGATGATTGCCGCACTCTCCGGCTCGGGCACGGCGGCGCTGAAAGGCCTCACCATTGCCGGCGTCAATCCCGATGCCTTCGGCGCGTTGATTGCCAAGGCCGATGCGATCGGGCGCGACATCGACGTGGCCAAGACCGCGGGCTTTGCACCTGAGATCGCTGGCGACGGCAGCTTTGCTGCCGGCGATGCCGACATCGCCTTCACGGTCGCCGGCGGCACGTTGCGGGCACCACCGATCAAATTCGAAAACCAGGCGGCGACGCTGTCTGCCGACATCACGGCCGACCTCAACACCGGCACCGTCGCCACCAAGGGCGCTGTCACCTACAAGCCTGGCGACGAGGCGCTGATCGGCTCCGATCCGACGGTCAATTTCAGCGTCGACGGGCCGTTCGGGGCGCTGAAGAAGCAGTTCGACAGCGAGCCGCTGGCGCAATTTTTTACCCAGCGCGCGCTGGAAAAGGAGCAGCAGCGGGTCGAGGCGATGCAGGCCGCACTGCTCGAGAAGCAGCGGCTGCGGCGCGAGGTGCGCTACTACGCCGCCCTGCAGACCGAGCGCGACAACGCCGCCGAGGAATTGCGCAAGCAGGAGGAAGCGGCACGGCTCAAAGCCGAGGCCGACGCCAAGGCGAAGGCACAGGCCGATGCGAAGGCACAGGCCGAAGCGGATGCCAAGGCCAAGGCGGATGCCAAAGCAAAGGCCGATGCCGATGCGAAAGCGCAGGCAGAGGCTGACGCCAAGGCCAAGGCGGATGCGGACGCGAAGGCGCAGGCCGAAGAGCAGGCTGCCGAAGACGCCGCAAAGGCCGAGGACGAACGGAAGAAGGCTGAGCAGGCGATGCGGACCGCTTCGCAGGAAAAAGCCAGGCTGGAGGCCGAGCGCAAGGCTCAGGAGCAGGCGCCGAAGGTCGACCGCTCACTTCCCGATGTCAACGACGGTTCGGCCCCGGCGCCGCCGAAGCCCAGGACAAATCCGTTCTCGGTCGACAATTTGCTGAAGTCGCTGGGCAATTAAGAACCATTCAGACCGCGCCGCGCTTGGCCCAGTCCAGCACGTGGAGCCTGAGCGCCGAGGACAGATTGGCATCGCGCGGTCTTGTCTCATCGATCTCCGCGACCAGGGCAGCAAGCGTCAGCTTGCGCGCGGCGGCGATGGCGACGAGATCGTCATAAAAGGGTTTTTCGAGGGAATAGCTGGTGCGATGGCCGCGGATGGTCACGGAGCGTTTTTCGACCGGGCTCACCGCAGGCGGTCCATCAATCGCCCTGGTCTTCCGGGCGTTCGCGGCGGTGGCCGGCGACGAATTTTTCGGCCTTGTCCGATGTCAGACGGTCACGAGTTCTTTCGGCTTTGGAACGGCCGTGCAGAGCGCGGTTCTCGCCGGCGAGCTTTTCCTTTTCGGTGCGCGCCTTCTGCTTGCGGACCTGGCGAAGGTTGACGATTTCGCCCATGTCGCGCCGACCGTCCCACTACTTCTTGCGGAAGGCGTCGAGCGACACGACGTCGGCGCCCTTGCCGGCGGCGGCATCGGCCACGGCGGGCTTTTTCTCCGCCTCAGTGGCAGCTGCCTTCTTCTCGGCCTTCGGTTTTTTCTCGGAGACGATAGCCAAAGGCTCGGCAGCCGGCTGGGCGGCTGCATCGTCTTCCGCCGGGACGTCGGTCTTGACGTCGAATTCGAGTTCGAAATTGACCGATGGGTCGTAGAAGCCGCGTACGGCCGAGAACGGGATTTCCAGCTTCTCCGGCACGTCGGAGAAGGACAGCCCGACCTCGAAGCCGGTATCGGTCACCTTGAGGTCCCAATACTGGAACTGGATGACGATGGTCATCTGTTCGGGATAGCGCTCGCGCAGCCTGGAGGACACCCGCACGCCCGGCGCGCCGGTCAGGAATGTGATGAAGAAATGATGATTGCCGGGAAGGCCGGTGCGCGCGACTTCGGCCAGGACCTTGCGCATGACGCCGCGCAATGCCTCCTGGGCCAGAATGTCGTAGCGGATGTGGTCGTCGGCCATGTGCTGGTCGGGTTCCGTTGAATCGTCCGCATAGCTGTAATCAAGCTTGAGCGCGGCGTAAACCGGATATAGATCGCTGATGCGCCGAAGCGAAGCCCGTAACGGACGATTTGATCGCCTGCTTTGGCGTTCAGGCGCTGGCCAGCTGTTTTTCCACCGCTGCCGCTGATCTGCGCTTGCCGAAGGCGCGCAGGAATGTGCGCACGCCGTGGGTCGCGGATTGCAGCACTTCATCTTCCGACGGCATGCCGCCGAGCATGAAGGTGGTCTGCAGTTCGGCGTTGGCTAGCGCCAGGAACTGGCGTGCGGCGACATCGGGATCGTCGACCGCGAGATGGCCGGCATGGGCGAGGCGGGCAAAACGGGCGGCAAGTGCCGGCCAGGTCCGGCCCGGCCCTTGGTCGCGCCATTCGGCGAAGAGCTCGGGATAGCGCTCGCCTTCGGTCTGGATCAGCTTGCGCAGGAAGCGTCCGTCGCGGTTGCAGATGCAGTTCTGATTCATGCGCACGGCAAAGCCAATCAGGTCGGCTTCCAGATCCTTCGGCTGGTCTGGGAAAGAGGCGAAGGTGGCGAAGATGCCGGCATTGCAGCGCTCCGTCAGATCGCGCACCACAGCCATGAAGAGCTTTTCCTTGTCGCGGTGGTGATTATAGATGGTCTGGCGCGACACGCCGGCCTCCACCGCGATCAGGTCGATATTCGCGCCGGCAAAGCCTTCCCGGCAAAAGACCGAAGCCGCCGCATCGATAATCGACATACGCTTGGCCTCGTGGCCGCGTGGCGGGAAAATGTCAGGAGAAACGGCAAGCTTCATAGAAATCTATATAGAGGTGATTGACGAATTAGACAAGGCTGTCTAAATTTGTGGACACAATAAATGGGGAATTCGCTCCGTAGAGACGAATAATCTCGCTCTGAGCCGTCGGATTTCAACGGGATGGAACGTCCTAGGGTTAGTCGTCGCGTTGGCGGCGCCAACCAGACTTGAAAGAAGCCTTTATCATGAGTCCCAAATTCCTCCGCATCGCGGTCGTGCTCGGCTTGTTGTCCGCTATCGGCCCCTTCGCCATCGACATGTATCTGCCGGCGTTGCCTTCGATCGGCGAAGATCTGCATGCCGGCACCGCCGCCGTTCAGATGAGCCTTTTGATCTTCTTCCTGTCGATGGGCTTCGGCCAGATCGTCGTCGGACCGATCTCCGACATGGTCGGCCGCAAGCTGCCGCTTTACGGCGGCCTTGCGCTGTTCATGGTCGGCGGCATCGGTTCGGCCATGAGCCCGACCATCGAATGGCTGATCGCCTTCCGCTTCCTGCAGGGGCTGGGCGCCAGCGCCGGCATGGCGGTGCCGCGCGCCATCGTGCGCGACCTGCACACCGGCACCGAAGCCGCCAAGCTGATGTCGCTGCTGATGCTGGTGTTTTCGGTGTCGCCGATCCTGGCGCCGCTGACCGGCAGCCAGATCATCGAGAATTTCGGCTGGCGCGCCGTGTTCTGGACGGTGACGGGCGCGGCCCTGCTGGCCACCATTCTGCTGGCGACCTCGCTGAAGGAGACGCGGCCGGCGGAAGAACGCGTCGGTTCCTCCTTCGGAACCGCACTCGCCGGCTATCGCTTCCTCATGGGTGACCGCAATTTCCTCGGCCTGGTGGCGATCGCCGGCTTCGGCATCGCCAGCTTCTTCGTCTACCTCTCGAGTTCGTCCTTCATCCTGATCGACCATTACGGGCTGTCGCCTTCCGTCTACAGCGTGTTCTTCTCGATCAATGCGGTGGCCTTCATCGGCATGTCGCAGCTGACGGGGATGCTGTCGGAGCGCTTCGGGCTGAAGCGCGTCGTCTGGGTGGCGGTAACCGGCTATGCCACGACGATGGTTGTGCTGTTCGCAGTCATGGCGACCGGCGTCGACCGGCTCGATGTTATGGCGGCACTGCTGTTCGTCGGCTACGGCTTCCTCGGCCTGGTCATCCCGACGACGTCGGTGCTGGCCATGGAAGAGCATGGCGAGATCGCCGGCACGGCCTCGGCGCTGATGGGCACGCTGCACTTCGCCATCGGTGCGCTGGCGATGGGCGTCGCCGGCATCTTCTTCGACGGCACCCCGCTGCCCATGGTGGCCGGCATCACGCTCTGCGCCGTAATCTCGTTCACGCTGGCCAAACTGACGCTCGGCCGCTCGCGCGAAGCCGTTGAAGCGCCGGCCGAGTAAGCTGACCGCAATCGACCGGAAAGGCCGGGTCATCCCGGCCTTTTTCACGTCTGGGGTAATCCGGCCCCGGCCAGAACCACGGCCTTCGACCGACGCCAGCGGCAAATTGCACCAGCTCATGGCTCAATTTGGTGTAGGCTTCGCGGCCCATCGTCATGCGAAATCCGGCCAGCGGCAGCCGGCATTGAGCGTACGATATCGAGGAGGGGAGAAGTGGAGGTTTCTGTTGCCAGGTACCTCCGAACCCCGCCTAGAAGTGCGAACCTCTAGGGCTTGATTTGAAGCTATCGCACCGCTTACGCGGCGAGACGTGCTTCCGCATAGTTGTCATTTGCAACTACAGGTTTAGCCCGATGACGGTGGTACCATGCCGGGCAAAAGTACGATCTTTACACCTTCGTCGATCCTATTTCGCCCCCAGCAACAGCCGCTCTGATCACAGAGCGGTTCTTGGTGGAGGCGCCGGGTACCGCCCCCGGGTCCGAACGGCTTATTACATCGCCCATTTATCGCCATAGTCGGTCAAGCCGACAAAACGAATATAGGGGGCGGGCGCACAAAATGAAAGGCCGCAATGACACTTCTTGGCCGCACCAAACTGCGGCGCCGAGGGTTGACTCGCGCGCGGTCTCAACCGAAGCTTTGCGATGGTGAGGAGTATCGACCGAGCGCACAAGTTGCGGCAGCGCGCCACAGCCCTCATCGATCGGATCCCGTGGCGCCGACATGGGGAAATTTGATGGCCGATTATCTCGCAGACGTGAAGAAATACGACGCCGCCGCAAATGCCGATGTGGTTGCCAAGATTGTGAAGCATCTGGGCATCGCGCTGCGCAACCGCGATTCCTCGCTGGTATCCTGCACCGACCCCAAGGAATTGGAGCGCGTCAAGACCAACTGGGTTGCCAAGAAACTCGGCGTGACCGACGGGGCGAAAGCCGACTCAGCGATCGAGAAGACCTGCAAGGCGTTGGCCGCCGACAGCTCCAAGAGCCGCGTGACTTTCTACTATCTGGTCGCCAAGGATCTGGGCAAGCTCGGCTCTTTGTAGAGATTATTGCCGATAGGCAGAGCGCGCGTTTGATTTGCTCCTCACCGGAGGTCAGCACCACCCCTCATTGCCCTGCCGGGCATTTCTCCCCGTATAGTGACGGGGAGAAAGGGCTGACCGCAGCCTTGGCTCTCTCTCTCGAACAAGCTTGTGATTGGCGAAACCGCTGATGACAGCGCCCCTCTCCCCGTCCCTATACGAGGAGAGGATGACGGCAGGCAGGTGAGGGGCAACGCTAACCCTTGAAGAGTGATGGGGCAAGCCGCGTTCTGGTCCTTTTGCTGTGTTCGGCCGGCGGCCAGTCGGTTATGATGACGGTAACCCCGAATCGAGGCGAAGCCGATGCGCCAGTATCTCGACCTTTTGCAGCATGTGCTGGACAATGGCGCCGACCGTGGCGACCGCACGGGCACCGGCACGCGTGGGGTGTTCGGGTACCAGATGCGCTTCGACCTGTCGCGCGGCTTTCCCGTCACCACCACCAAGAAGCTGCATCTGAAGTCGATCATCCATGAACTCCTGTGGTTCCTGGCCGGCGACACCAACATCAAATACCTTAGAGATCATGGCGTTTCGATCTGGGACGAATGGGCCGACGAGAATGGCGATCTCGGCCCGGTCTATGGCAAGCAGTGGCGCTCCTGGCCGGATGGCCATGGCGGGTCGATCGACCAGATTGCCAATGTTCTGAAGGAGATACGCAGGAATCCGAATTCACGCCGGCTGATCGTTTCGGCGTGGAACCCGGCCGAAGTGGAGGCGATGGCGCTGCCGCCCTGCCACTGCCTGTTCCAGTTCTACGTCTCGGACGGCAAGCTGTCCTGCCAGCTCTACCAGCGCTCGGCCGACATTTTTCTCGGCGTACCCTTCAACATCGCTTCCTACGCGCTGCTGACCCTGATGGTGGCGCAGGTGACCGGGCTGAAGCCCGGCGAGTTCGTCCATACGCTGGGCGATGCGCATCTCTATTCCAACCATTTCGAGCAGGCGCGCGAGCAATTGCGGCGCACACCCAAGGCGCTGCCGACGCTGTGGATCAATCCGGAGGTGAAGGACCTGTTCGCCTTCCGCTTCGAGGATTTCCGGCTGGAAAACTATTTTGCCGACGCTTCGATCAAGGCGCCGATCGCGGTCTGATCCGTCCACCGTCAATCAATTCCGACCCTCAATCGATGTCGACCATGACGTCGGTTGCCTTGATCATGGTATAGGCTGCTTGCCTTTTTCGAGCTTGAGATCGGCAACGGCCTCGTTGGTGATCGAAGCGTGACGACGGAGCCGGCGACATCACCGCGGACAGGCGAGGTGCTTTGACGATCTCGACGATCGTTCCCTTGAGGATGTTGCGGGCGCTGATCTTCATCGGAGTTCCTTTCCGGGTTTCGGTGCACGTCCAAACCAGAACAATCGATGCCGAACATACGCTTTCGCAGGAGGCGGCCTTCCCTTGTTATATTCATCCAGATATATCGGTCGGCAGGAGTCGAGCCAGCAGATTTCAAGCCCAGGGAGAGTTTTCATGTTGGGGCACAAAGGTTTTGGTATGAGGGCAATCGCGATTGGCGGCTTTGCCGTAGCTCTGATGGCCGTGATGCCGGCGGCTCACGCGGGAGACAAGGTGATCGTGTTTGCCGCAGCCAGCCTCAAGGACGGGCTCGACGCCGTCACCAAGGCCTGCGAAGCCGATGTCGGTGAAGCGGCGACCGTCTCCTACGCCGCGAGCTCGGCGCTGGCCAAGCAGATCGAAAGCGGGGCGCCCGCCGATGTGTTCATTTCGGCCGATCTCGACTGGATGAAGTACCTCTCCGACAAGAGACTGACCAAGCCGGAAACCGAGGTGAAACTGCTCGGCAACCAGATCGTGCTGGTGGCGCCACAGGATTCCAAGGTTGAGACCAGGATCGAGAAAGGCTTCGACCTGGCCAAGCTGGTTGGCGACGGCAGGCTTGCCATGGGCGACGTCAAGGCGGTGCCGGCCGGCAAATACGGCAAGGCGGCACTTGAATCGCTCGGCGTCTGGTCGTCGGTCGAAGGCAAGGTGGCGCAGGCCGAGAATGTGCGCGCCGCGCTCAAGCTGGTTTCAACGGGCGAGGCCGCGCTCGGCATCGTCTATGCCACCGACGCGCATGCCGACAAGGGAGTCAAGGTGGTCGGCACCTTCCCGGAGGATTCGCACCCGCCGATCATCTATCCGGTTGCCGAGACCACCGATTCGAAGGACAAGGATACGCCGGCCTTCCTGAAGTGCCTGCAGTCCGCCAAGGCGGCGGAACTGTTTAGGGATCAGGGTTTCACCGTGCTCACGCCGAGCAATTAAGGTAGCGGCTGAGTATGAACTGGCTGCTGGACCTCACTCCCGACGAATGGAATGCGGTCCGGCTGTCGATCAAGGTGGCGACGGTGGCGATGCTGTTCAGCCTGCCGCCGGGCATCTTGATCGCGCTGCTGCTTGCCCGGGGAAAATTCTGGGGCAAGACGCTGCTCAACGGCGTTGTTCATCTGCCGCTGATCCTGCCGCCGGTGGTGACAGGTTATCTCTTGCTGCTTACCTTCGGCCGGCGCGGGCCGGCCGGCGCTTTTCTCGCCGAGCATTTCGGCATCGTCTTTTCATTTCGATGGACCGGCGCCGCACTGGCCTGCGGCATCATGGGCTTTCCGCTGATGGTGCGGGCGATCCGGCTGTCGATCGAGGCGGTCGACCGCAAAATGGAGGCAGCGGCGGGAACGCTCGGCGCCAACCCGATTTGGGTCTTCGCCACCATCACGCTGCCGCTGATCCTGCCCGGGCTGATCGCCGGCTCGATCCTGTCCTTCGCCAAGGCGATGGGCGAGTTCGGCGCCACCATCACCTTCGTCTCCAACATTCCCAACGAGACGCAGACGCTGCCTTCGGCGATCTACACCTTCACGCAGGTGCCTGGCGGCGATGACGGGGCGCTCAGGCTGACGCTGATCTCCATCGTCATCTCGATGGCCGCATTGGTCGCCTCGGAAGTGCTGGCGCGGCGCGTCGGCCGGCGGATGGACATCGAATGAGCGTGCTGGTGGACATCAGCCATCGGCTCGGCGGTTTCGCCGTCGACGCGCGTTTCGAAAGCGCCGGGCGGCTGACGGCGCTGTTCGGGCCATCGGGCTCCGGCAAGACGACGCTGATCAACGTGATCGCCGGCCTGATCCGACCGGACAAAGGGCGTATCGCGGTCGATGGCCGCGTGCTGGTCGACACCGATGCCGGCATTTTCGTGCCGAAGCACAAGCGCCGGATCGGCATGGTGTTCCAGGACGCGCGGCTGTTTCCGCATATGAGCGTGGCCGGCAATCTGCGCTATGGCCGCTGGTTCACGCCACCGGCGGAGCGCTATGCGGATATCGACGCGGTCGTCGAACTGCTCGGCATCGGTCCTCTGCTCGACCGGCGACCGGCAAAGCTCTCGGGCGGCGAAAAGCAGCGCGTGGCGATCGGCCGGGCGCTGCTTGCCAGCCCGAAACTGCTGTTGATGGACGAGCCGCTGGCCTCGCTCGACGATGCGCGCAAAGCCGAGATCCTGCCCTATATCGAGCGGCTGCGCGACGAGACCAAGCTGCCCATCGTATATGTCAGCCACTCCGTCGCCGAGGTGGCGCGGCTGGCCAGCGACGTGGTGGTGATGGCGCAAGGCAAGGTCGCTGCCTCAGGCCCGACCGGCGCGATCATGCAACGGCTCGAATTGCTGCCGGCGGAGGAACGCGGCGAGGGCGGCGCGGTTCTCGACACCAAGGTGCTGCGCCATGATGAGATCTTCGGGATGACCGTGCTCGGCTCGGCGGCGGGCGAAATCCGGGTGCCGCTTCTGGCGGTCTCGGTCGGCGCGCCTGTGCGCATCCGAATCCGCGCCCGCGACGTGATGATCGCCACCGAACAGCCGAAAGGTCTCAGTGCGCTCAACATCCTGCCGGGCGCCATCGTCACAATCGGCTCGGGCGAGGGGCCGACGGTCGAAATCGGCATCGACTGCAATGGCGCAACCGTGCTTGCGCGCATTACCGAACAATCCAGGCAGGTACTGAACCTTCAACTCGGCGGCAAGGTCTTCGCGGTGATCAAGACGGTCAGTTTCGACCGTGCCAACACCGGCGCCGGGCTGCCGGCCGAAGCGGATGGCTGATAACCGCTATATCGTTTTGGAATAGCGCTATGGGTCGAGAGGGGCTAGTGTGACTGTGGAGGACAAGAGATGCCGTCGCTGAGCCTGCGGATAAATCTCGATCCGGACGGGCGCATAGGTCCGGGCAAGATCGAATTGCTGGAGCAGATCGCCACTTTCGGCTCGATCTCGGCTGCGGCACGCGGCATGGAGATGTCCTACAAGCACGCCTGGGATCTGGTGGAAGATATGAACCGTGTGTTCGGCAAGCCACTGGTCGCGGCGCAGACCGGCGGCAAAAAGGGCGGCGGCGCACAGCTGACCTCAGTTGGCCTTGCAGTTGTCAGCCGTTTTCGCGCTATCGAGCGCGCTGCGGCGGCAGCGGCGGCCACGCATATGGACGCCTTGCAGGCGGAGATCGATGCTGGGTGAGGGTTGAAGCTTGCGATCCGTCACACCCCCCTCTGTCCTGCCGGACATCTCCCCCGCAAGGGGGGAGATCAGCTAGCCCGTAGACGGGCGCTAATCTGTTAGGCGATTGGCGAAATCCTCCGTGACGGCCAATCTCCCCACTAGAGGGGGAGATGTCCGGCAGGACAGAGGGGGGCGCGAAGGAACTCGACCTTTGAGCGCGCTATTCCTCGGGCTCTCCTGCTTTACGCAGCAGATAGGTGTCCATGATCCAGCCCTTTCTTTTCCGGGCTTCTTCTCTCGTCCTCTCAATCTCCTCGCCGACATCACCCAGGCGACCGAAAACGATGATCTCGTCCGGTGTGCCGAGATAGGCGCCCCAATGGATGATCAGATCCTTGTCTGCCAGCGTGTTGAAGGCGCATTTGCCGTCGAGCATGACCACGGCGCTGCCGGCATAGTGCGGCATGCCTTGTTCGGCGAGGCGGCGGCCGGTGGTGATCAGCACGGGGTCGCCGATGCGGTTCAGCGCCATCTTGTGGCCGGCGGCGAGCGCCTGGACGGCGGTGATGCCGGGAATGACCTCCAATTCGAATGCGACATTGCCTCTGAGCCGTACGCGCTTGAGAATGCGCAGCGCGCTGTCATAGAGCGAGGGGTCGCCCCAGATCAGGAAGGCGCCGCAGCCGTCCTCGGCAAGTTCGTCGCGGACCAGGCTCTCATAGATCTGGGCGATGGCCTCGTGCCAGTCATCGACGGTCGAGCGATAGGAAGGCGCCGGCTCGGCGCGCACCGGCACGTCGAACTCGACGCGGCGCGATTTCGGATTGCTGACGAAACGGTCGCAGATATGGCGGCGCAATTCGGCAAGGTCGTTCTTCTTCGCCCCCTTGTCGGGGATAAACAGGACGTCCGCCCGGTTTAGGCCTGATATGGCCTGCACGGTCATATGGTCGGGATTGCCGGCGCCGATGCCGATGACGAGAAGCTTGCGCATGACGCGAACTCCTGCCCGATCGAAACCTGTTAGTCCAGACCGCCGATTGGCGTGTCCAGACACTGTGGCGTCCTGCTGGGAGACGGAAGGCTTTGAAACGCCACATTGAAACGGCTAGGGTCGCGGCATTCTTGGCGAGGGGCTTCGATGTTGCAATATGTTCTGTCCGTAGCGCTGGCGCTTTTAGCCGTGCCCGCGCTGGCCAATGATACGACCGCCGAACTCGGCACAGGTGGCCTGATCCTGTCGCGTAGCGACGCGGTGTCGATGCAAAGCGAGGACCTCTATATCTCGCCGGAAAAGATCACGGTCGACTACGTCTTCCACAACAACACCGACAAGGATGTAAATGCCATCGTCGCTTTTCCGCTGCCGGACATCGAAGGCAATCCGGAGGAAATGCCGGCCATCCCGGAAAACCAGAGCGACAATTTCCTTGGCTTCGAGGTGACGATCGACGGAGCGCCGGCAAAGCCGCAGCTCGAGCAGAAAGTGTTCGCTGTCGGCATCGATATCGGCGCCGATCTGAAGGCGCAGAACGTGCCGTTCAATCCGTTCGGCGATGCGGCCAAGGCGGCCCTGGCGAAGCTGCCGAAAACGGTCGCCGAGGATTGGGAAAACCGCGGCATCATCATCGAGGATACGGGCAGCGACGGTACCGAGGCGAACAAGGTCTATACGCCGTGGTGGCAGTTGCGCTCGACCTATTGGTGGCGCGCGATATTTCCGGCCAACAAGGATGTCCACGTCTCGCACCGCTACAAACCGAGCGTCGGCGGCACGTCATCGGTGAGTTTCTTCTATGACGGCAAGTTCACCGAGGGCAGCCAGTACACGACCTACAAGACCCGCTACTGCATGGACGACAGCTTCGAGAATGCGGTGCGGCAGGCCGCCAAGGCCGACGGTTATCCGCATTTTTACGAGAACCGCATAGCCTATATCCTGACCACCGGCGGCAACTGGGCCAATGGCAGCATCGGCAAGTTCAAGCTAACCGTCGACAAGGGCAATCCGAAAGCGCTGATCTCGTTTTGCGGCGACAATGTCAAGAAGGTCGGGCCGACGACCTTCGAGACGGCGGCGCAGGATCTCTATCCCGAGCACAACATCGACATATTGCTTTTGGAGCCGTCGGATGACGGCGCCGGGGGAGCCAACTGATGGACGTCGCGATCTATGTCGCCATTGCGCAGAACGGCGTCATCGGGCGCGACGGCGGCTTACCGTGGCGGCTGTCCACCGATCTCAAGCGCTTCAAGGCCGATACGATGGGCAAGCCCGTCATCATGGGCCGCAAGACTTATGAAGGCATCGGCCGGCCGCTGCCGGGCCGATTGAACATCGTGGTGACCCGCGACAAGGCCTGGCGCGCCGAGGGCATAGAGGTGGCGCACTCGCTGGAGGCAGCGATCCAGCTGGCCACGGTGCGCGGGCGTTGCATGGCCGGCGTCGACGAAATCTGCATCATCGGCGGCGGCGAGATCTATGCGCAGGCGCTGCCGCTGGCAGACCGGCTGCACGTCACCCATGTGCTGGCGGCGGTCGATGGCGACGCGCATTTTCCCGACATCGATCCGGATTTGTGGCGCCTTGTCAGCGCTCAGGACGTTCCGGCCGGTGAAAAGGACAGCCATGCGACGCGCTATTCGGTTTACGAGCGACGCCGCGGCGTGCATTGAGACGATAAAAGGGTCGCGAACGTCCAAAACGGACATGCTCGGCAGCGGATCGCGTTGAAAGCGCATCGCTGCGTCCCTATAGAAGAACAACTGGATTTTGCGCCGCAACGTCGGCGCTGAGGGAATCCCAAGCGAAAGGACATTCATGCCCTGGAACGACAAGAGCGGCGGCGGCGGCCCATGGGGCGGCGGCGGCAACAATCAGGGACCCTGGGGGCAGGGACCGAAGGGGCCTAGCGGCCCGCCGGGGTCACCTCCCGATCTCGAAGATATCATCCGCCGCGGCCAGGACCGGCTGCGGCGCGCGCTGCCCGGTGGCGGCGGCGCCAGCCCGGCCGTCTTTGCGCTGATCGCAGCGGCCCTGATCGTGCTGTGGGCGTTCAAGGCGGTCTACACCGTGCAGCCGGACGAGGTTGCGGTCGAGCTGCGCTTCGGCAAGCCGAAGGCGGAGCTGTCGCAGCCGGGTCTGCATTTCCATTGGTGGCCGGTCGAAACCGTCGAGACGGCCAACATCGCCGAACAACTCGTCGATATCGGTGGTGGCGGCGCGACGAGCGGCAACTCGTCGGGGCTGATGCTTACCGGCGACCAGAACATCGTCAACGTCCAGTTTTCGGTGGCCTATCAGGTCTCCGATCCCCGGGCCTATCTGTTCGACGTCTCCGATCCCGAAGGCATGCTGCAGCAGGTCGCAGAGAGCGCCATGCGCGAAGCGGTTGGCCGGCGACCGGCGCAGGACATCTTCCGCGACGACCGTCAGGGCATCGCCGCGTCGGTGCGTGAAATCATCCAGACGACGCTGGACGGCTACAAGGCCGGCCTGAATGTCAACGCGGTTTCGATCGAGGACGCGGCCCCGCCGCGTGAAGTTGCCGATGCCTTCGACGAAGTGCAGCGCGCCGAGCAGGACGAAGACAAGTTCGTCGAGCAGGCCAACCAGTATTCCAACCAGAAGCTCGGCCAGGCGCGTGGCGCCGCGGCGCAGATCCGCGAGGACGCGGCAGCCTACAAGAACCGTGTCGTCCAGGAAGCCGAAGGTGAGGCGCAGCGCTTCATCTCGGTCTATGACGAATACGCCAAGGCGCCCGACGTGACGCGCCGGCGGCTTTATCTGGAAACGATGGAGAAGGTGCTGAAGGATTCCAACAAGGTCATCGTCGAACAGGGCAATGGGCAAGGGGTCGTTCCCTATCTGCCGCTGCCGGCACTGCAGCCGAAGGCGCTGCCGCCTGCGACCACGGGAGGAGCCCAGTGATGGCCAATCGTCTTCCCATCATCGCGGTCATCGCGGCCGTGCTTCTGTTCCTGCTCTACTCCTCGGTCTTCGTGGTCAACGCGCGCCAGCAGGCGCTCGTGCTGCGGTTCGGCGAGATCGTCGACGTGAAGAATGAACCCGGCATCTATTTCAAGGCGCCTTTCGCCTTCTTCGACGCCGACAGCGTGCAATTGATCGAAAACAGGGTGCTGCGCTTCGATCTCGACAACATCCGCGTCCAGGTTTCGGGCGGCAAGTTCTACGAGGTCGACGCTTTCATCGCGTACCGCATCTCGGATCCGCGCGTGTTCCGCTCAGCCGTGTCCGGTCAGATCACACTGGCCGAAGCACGACTGAGGACGCGTCTCGATGCGGCGCTGCGCCGTGTCTACGGTCTGCGCGACTTCGAGGCGGCGCTTTCGGAAGAGCGGGCCGTGATGATGCGCGAAGTGCGCGATCAGCTTCGGCCCGACGCCACCTCGCTCGGCCTGCAGATCGAGGATGTGCGCATCCGCCGAACCGATCTGACGGCTGAGGTTTCGCAGCAGACCTTCGACCGCATGAAGGCCGAACGTTTGGCCGAGGCCGAACGGCTGAGGGCACGCGGCAAAGAGGCCGCGCAGCGCATCACCGCCCGCGCCGACCGCGAAGTGGTGGAAATCGTCGCCGAAGCGCGCAAGGAATCGGAAATCCTGCGTGGTGAAGGTGAAGCCCAGCGCAGCGCGACCTTTGCCGACGCCTACAAACGCGATCCGGCGTTCTTCGACTTCTACCGGTCGATGAATGCCTATGGCACGGCGCTGGACAACTCCGGGACGACGATGGTGCTGTCGCCGAACTCGGAGTTCTTCCGCTTCTTCCGCAATCCGGACGGGACGGACGCGAAGCCGGCGGCGCCTGCGGCTCCGGCGACGGCACCTGCCGCGCCGGCTGCACAACCTGCACCCGCCCAGTAGGGCGGTGCAGGATTTCCTTGCGGCCATAGGCCTGGTCCTCGTTGTCGAGGGCCTGGTCTATGGCGGCTTTCCCGGCCTTGCCAAACGTCTTGCCGGCGAAGTGCTGTCGACGCCGGAAATTTGCGCTGCGCATAGTCGGGCTGGTGGCGATCGCCATCGGCGTCGGCATCGTCTGGTTGGTGCGTGGCTGAGGACCGCTGATCTGCAATTCCAGGAAAGTGTGAGCGGTTTTCCGTCCGGAATTGCGTAAAAGCAAAGGGATTGAACGGTTCGCCGTTTCCGCGAAACGGCGAACTGCTCTAGGGTGTAACGGAGGATTTATCCTCCTGATGTGGCCATAGCCGCAAACGTGCCGTATTTCTTGCCAACATGACGCGACGCGGCGTTTTGCCGAAGCGCTTTTTCTTTTCAGCAATCCGGGAGGCTTTCGATGACATCCAACACCCTTCTGCGCGCGGCGCGGCGGACGTTCATCGCAGGTGCTGCGGCACTTATGGTCGGCGCGCTTGCCGTTCCGGCTTTGGTGACGCCGACGGTGGCCGCGGACGGACCGGCTTCGGTCGCCGACCTCGCCGAAGGCCTGCTCGGTGCGGTGGTCAACATCTCGACCTCGCAGACCGTGAAGGGCACGGAAGGTCCGGGCGCGGTGCCGATGCCGCAGCTGCCGGAGGGTTCGCCGTTCCAGGATTTCTTCGACGACTTCTTCAAGAACCGTGGCGGCGACAAGGATGGCGGCGCGCAAAAGGTGCAGTCGCTGGGCTCCGGCTTCGTGGTCGACGCCGAGCAAGGCATTGTCGTCACCAACAACCACGTCATCGCCGATGCAGACGACATCGAGGTGAATTTCTCCGACGGCGTGACGCTCAAGGCGACGCTGGTCGGCACCGACACCAAGACCGACGTGGCGGTGCTCAAGGTCGACCCGAAGGGCCACAAGCTGACGGCGGTGAAGTTCGGCGATTCCAACAAGATGCGCGTCGGCGACTGGGTGATGGCGATCGGCAATCCGTTCGGCCTTGGCGGCACGGTGACGGTCGGCATCGTCTCGGCCCGCAACCGCGACATCAATTCCGGCCCCTATGACGACTTCATCCAGACCGACGCCGCCATCAACCGCGGCAATTCCGGCGGGCCGCTGTTCAACAGCCTGGGCGAGGTCATCGGTATCAACACGGCGATCATCTCGCCGTCGGGCGGCTCGATCGGCATCGGTTTCTCAATCCCCTCGCAGCTTGCCTCGGGCGTCGTCGACCAGCTGCGCCAGTTCGGCGAGACCCGTCGCGGCTGGCTCGGCGTGCGCATCCAGCCGGTGACCGACGACATCGCCGAGAGCCTCGGCATGGCGACCGCCAAGGGCGCGCTGGTGGCCGGCGTCATCAAGGGCGGACCGGTCGACAACGGCACAATTCTCGCCGGCGACGTCATCATCAAGTTCGACGGCAAGGACATCCATGAAATGCGCGACCTGCCGCGCGTCGTGGCGGAAAGCCCGGTCGGCAAGGCGGTCGACGTGATTATCGTGCGCAAGGGCATCGAGCAGACGGTGAAGGTGACGCTCGGCCGGCTTGAGGACGGCGAGAAGGTTGCCGCCGGTGAGGACGGCACTACCGATGAGGACAAGGGCGGCGACAAGGCGCCCGCGGTTTCGACGGCCTCGGTGCTCGGCATGACCGTCGGCGAACTCAATGACGACACACGGAAAAAATTCGGCATCGCGGCCGACGTTTCCGGCGTCGTCATCACCGACGTCACCAAGGATTCGGCCGCCGCCGAGCGCGGCATCCAGGCCGGCGAGGTGATCACCGAAATCGCCCAGGAATCGGTCGCGACCCCGAAGGACGTCATGGACCGGATCGGCGCGCTGAAGGAGCAGGGCCGCAAGAATGCACTTCTGATGCTGGCGTCGAAGACCGGCGAGTTGCGCTTCGTGACGATCCGGATGGATTGAGTCCGGAAAGCCCCATAACCGATTGTCTTCAGGGAAAGGGCGGCTAGCGAGCCGCCCTTTTTCGTGCCTGCCAGTCCGTGCGCGACAGTTTGTAGAGGACATGCCGCTTGAGGTGCGGGTGGCTGTCAGGGATGGATGGGTGGTCGAAATCGCGGGCCGGGTCAGGGCTCATGCCAAGACGCTCCATGACGGCCGTCGAGCGGCGGTTGGCCGCGACGGCGAAGGAGACGATCTCGTCGCGGTCAAGCGTTTCGAAGCCAAAGGCGAGCCATGCCTCGGCTGCCTCGGTGACGTAGCCCTTGCCCCAGAACTCGGGCGCCAGACGCCAGCCGATCTCGATCGTGCCGGCCGGCAGGGATGGCACGTGATCGGTCTTTAAGAGGCCGACGAAACCGATGCATTCCCCAGTCGCGGCGATCTCGGCGGCGGCAAAACCAAAGCCGTCCTCGGCGATCCAGCCCTGAAACTCGTCCATCTTGGCATCCGTCTCGGCGCGGTCGCGGCGAAATGGAAAGAACTCCATCACCCGCTCGTCCGAATTGATGCGGTGGAAGAGTTCGCGATCGCGGTCTTCCCAGTTGCGCAGGATGAGGCGCTCGGTGCGCATCGGTTTCATTGGGCGAACTCTTCCTGGCGGTAGCCCTGGAGATAAAGCAGTGCGGTGAGATCGCCATGGTCGATGCGGACCTCGGCTTCGGCAGCAACGGCCGGCTTCGCGTGGAGCGCGACACCGGTGCCGGCCAGGCGGATCATGTCGAGGTCGTTGGCGCCGTCGCCGACCGCAATCGCATCGAATGGCGTCAGGCCCAGGCGGGCCGAGATATCGTTCAGCGCATCGGCCTTGGCGGCGCGGCCGAGGATCGGCTCGGCGACCAGGCCGGCAAAGCGCCCGTTCTCCTCGATCAGTCGGTTGGCACGGTTTTCCTCAAAGCCGAGCATGGCGGCGACACGGCTGGTGAAGACGTCGAAGCCGCCGGAGACAAGCGCCGTCCAGGCGCCATTGGCGCGCATCGTCCGCACCAGGGCGCGGCCGCCCGACGCCAGCGTCAAGCGGTTCGCGATGATGCGGTCGACAACGGCCGTATCGAGGCCTTTCAGCAACGCTACGCGTTCCCGTAAGGCGGGCTCGAAGGCGATCTCGCCGTTCATCGAGCGTGCGGTGATGGCGGCGACGCGGTCCTTGACGCCGATCTCGTCGGCGAGTTCGTCGATGCATTCCTGGTCGATCATGGTTGAATCCATATCGGCAAGCAGGATTGTCTTGCGGCGGCTTTCGGCCTGCTGAACGATCACGTCGACCGGCTCGGAGCCAAGTGCCAAGCGCAAGGCGGCACTTGCCTCAGCGGCTTCCGCACCCTCGGGCAGCACCAGGTCGCAGGCGACGCCTTCGCCCAGCCAGCGAACAGCGCTTGCGCCGACCGACCGTGAGGCCATATTCGCAAGCGAGGCCGACATCGCGCGGCGGACGGGGTGGGACACAAGCGTGGCAATGAGCGGCATCGAGGCTTCCAAGCAGCTGGGCGAGGGCGGGCAGGCGGGCGAGGGCCGCGTGAAGAACGCGATCCTGATAGCCGGGCCGACCGCCAGCGGCAAGTCGGCGCTGGCGCTCGACCTCGCCGAGCGCAAGGGCGGTGTCATCGTCAACACCGATTCCATGCAGGGCTATTCGGTGCTCGATGTGCTGACGGCGCGGCCGAATGCCGCCGACCTCGCCCGCGCGCCGCACTATCTCTATGGCCACGTGCATCCCTCCACCGCCTATTCCACCGGCGCCTGGCTGCGCGACGTGATGAAGCTGATCGATGACGGCACGCTCGCCCGACAGCCCGATGACGCCGGCTTTGAACGTCCGGTGATTTTCGTCGGCGGCACCGGGCTCTATTTTCGCGCACTTGCCGAGGGCATTTCGGAAATGCCCGACATTCCGCAGCAGGTACGCGACCGCTGGCGCTACGAGTTAAAGGAGCAAGGCGCAGCCAAGCTGCACCGCATCCTGATGCATGAGGATTCGGCGGTCGCCATGCAGCTGAAGCCGACCGACGGCCAGCGCATCGTGCGGGCGCTGGAGGTGCTCGATGCATCCGGCCGCTCCATCCTCGAATGGCAGGCAGCGCGCGGCCGGCCGCTGATCGACCGCGACAGCGCTCGGTTCTTCGTTATCGAGCCGGACCGCGCCGCCCTTGTCGAGCGGATCGAAACAAGGTTCGACCGCATGCTCGATCTCGGCGCGCTCGATGAGGTCAAACGGCTTGCGGCGCTTGGCCTCGATCCCGAGCTGCCGGCGATGAAGGCGATCGGCGTTCGCGAACTTTCGGCCGCCATGGCCGGTGACATCAGCTTTCCTCAGGCCATCGAGCGCTGCAAGGCAGCGACGCGGCAATATGCCAAACGGCAAACGACGTGGTTTCGCCATCAGCTGGGACCGGAATGGCTGAGATTGCGGCCCGGCGACGGCCTGCAAGCCGTGATTTGATTTTCGTGCTGCTAATACAATTAAAGAAACAGAAGTAGGAATGAACATTCCCGCTCCGGTTGTCTGGATTAACCGTCCGTAAGGCGCCGGCATGCCATAGATCCGGGGGGTACTTTTCCAACGGGGAGCAGATGCGTTTCCACAAGGCGGAATCCGCATTTTTCGTCTTTATTTTCGTGATCCTGGCCGCAGGCCTGGTGACGCTTTATGCCTATGGTCAATTGCAGTCCATCGCGGTCGGTCACGATACGACTTCCCGGGTCGAGAGGATCGCTTATCTCAACACGCTGCTGTTTGTCACCGGGGTGCTGCTGGCGACAGCGCTGTTCTTCGGCGTGTTCTTCATCTACCCGCTGATCCGTAGGCAGGCCACGGAAGAGGGCAAGCTGCGCGCCATGACGGTTTCGCTCAGCGCCCGCTCGGAAACGCTGCAGCATGCGGCATTGACCGACGGCCTTACCGGCATGCAGAACCGGCGCTATTTCGACGATGCGCTGAAGGAATATCTCGAGGAATTCCGCCGCATCGAAAAGCCCGTCGGGCTGATGATCCTCGACCTCGATCATTTCAAGCAGGTCAACGACACGCATGGCCACGATGTCGGCGACGAGGTGCTGAGGGCAGTCGCCAATTGCCTCAAAGGCATGACGCGCTATCACGACGTGGTGGCGCGGCTCGGCGGCGAAGAGTTCGCCGTTGTCACCCCCAACATGGACGCGGAGTTGTTGGGGAAGTTCGCCGAACGCATCCGCAAGGCGATTGCCAACATGTCGGTGCTGTCGGGCAATGTCCGCCTCAAGATCACCACCAGCGTCGGTCTTGCCGTCTGGGATCGGAAGGAAACGGCCGAGGAATTCTACCGCCGCGCCGACCGCCAGCTCTACGAGGCGAAGAGGCAAGGCCGCAACCGCGTCTGCGCCTAAAATCCCGAAGAAGAATTCATGAGGCCGGTTGCCTGACGTGGCTTTCTCGACTTCCGGTGCTCACGGACTAAATGTCCGCTCCGCTCCGGCTTCTCGAAAGCCACGCCATTCAATCCGGCCTGATGAATTCCCTTTCGGGATTTTGCCCAAGCGGGCCAACGAAGCGGAGCCCTGGCGCTCCGGCGGCTTCTCAATTGGCCGGCAAAAAAGTCGCTACGCTGAAGGTCAATCGTTCTGCGGGCGCATGCCGAAGGTTGTGGGCTTGAGGCCGTAGCGCAGGTCGAAATCGTCGTCGGGCTGGACGCGCTGGGCGGTGGCCGGCTTGCGGTAATCGGGATCGCCGGCCTGGCGGCCGGAGTCCACGACCTCGGCGAAGGCCATCTGCTGCTGCGGTTTCGGGACGTTGCGCAGCCGCTCGACGATGGCGGCGAGATCGACGTCGTTGCCGTCCTGCGAGAACTCGTCCTGCTCTCGCTTGGCGGTGCCGGGGATCAGGTTCTCCGCCAGTTTCTCGAACTTCAGCCGCATGGTCGTCGCCACGCCTTCACCGAAGGCGATGGCTTCGCGCTGGCCCATGGAGGACAGGAAGGCCAGCGTCGAGGCGGAGGAATCGGCGATCGCCGAGCGGATGATCGCCTGGTCCTGCTCATTGGCCAGCCGCATGGCGAAGAAGGTCGAGCATTGCGACAGGATGGTCGGATCGAGTTCACCCGGGCGCTGGGTGACGACGCCGAGATAGCAGCCATATTTGCGGCCTTCCTTGGCGATGCGCGACAGTGCATGCCTTGTCGGGGCGAAGCCAAGGCGTGGATCGGCCGGCATATAGCGGTGTGCTTCCTCGCACAGCAGCAACAGCTTCAGCCGGCCCTCGCTCCACAGCGCAAGGTCGAAGGCGAGCCGAGCCAGCACCGAACAGACGGAGTTGACCACTTCGGACGGCATGCCGGCCATCTCGAAGCAGGTCACCGGGCGGCCATGATGCGGCACACGGAAAATATTGCCGATCGTTTCGTGGATCGTGTCCTCGATCAGTCGCGAATTGAACATGAAGCGATAGCGCGGGTCGGACGCGGCGGACTCGATGCGCGTCTTCAGCGATTTCAGCGTCGGGCGGTCGTTCTTGCTTTCCAGGAGGCCCATGCGCTCGTCGATCTGCTTGATGAGATCGACCATGCGGTAGGGCACCGGCGTGTCGGCGGTCAGCGCATCGCTGCCGCGGCGCACGTAAGAGCCTGAATTGGGATTGCGATAGAGGTTCTTGGCGGCGGGGATCAGGTCGCGCAGGACATCGACTTCTTCCGGCACGACCTCTCGGCCGCGAAACAGCACTTCGGCGAATTCTTCAAGCCTGAACATCCAGAACGGCAGGTCAAGCGTCTTGGAATCGACCCGGACGCAGAACTCAGGCAGGGATGCCGCGAATTCATTGTGCGGATCGAGAATGAGGATTCGCAGATCGGGCCGGGCGGCGATCGATTTGCGCAGCAGCAGCGAGATGGCGGTGGATTTGCCGACGCCGGTTGTGCCGACAACGGCAAAATGGCGCGCCAGCGTGTCGTCGATGGCGATGTTGGCGTCGATCGACTCATCCTGCGACAGCGTGCCGATGGTGATGGAATGACGCCCGGCGAGATCGTAGACCGCCTGCAGGTCACGGGTACGGATGCGGTGCGCTATGGCGCCGATATGAGGATAGGTGGTGATGCCGCGGTCGAACACCGGTTTGGCGCCGGGCTCCGCGCCGTCGCGCACTTCGCCGATTAGTTCGACGCTGACCTCGATGGGATTTTGTCCCTCATTGCTCCAGGCGCGATCCGACTTGCCGATTTCGTAGACCAGACCAACGGTGCGCGATGTCCCGAGATTGATGGAGATCATCTTGCCGACGGTCCACAGGCCGGTGACCGCTCCTTCGATGTCGTCGGCATAGGCGCTGATGGTGGCGCGCGCACCGTCGCACTGCACGACGTTGCCGAGAATGCGCTTGTCGCTCTGCTCTGCGCGGCGGCGCTCCTGCGAGGTCGGTTCGCCGACGGAGGCTTCGCGCTCGACAAACATACGATCCGATCCCCATTCTCGTGGAGCCTCGATCCTACACAGACGGGGTTAAGGTGGCGTGATGCGGGATGGTGTAGCAGGGGTTAACCCGTCAGCGAAAATTCAACCGGCCGGCCTCTTTTCCGAATCCAAATATTCGATATATTGGACGAATGACTGATATAGCGAATGACATGTCGGCCACGATAGGCAGACGAATCCACGCCGAAAGAGCCTTGCGGGGCTGGTCGTTGGCCGACCTGGCGAACCGCTCCGGCGTCTCCAAAGCCATGCTCAGCACTATCGAGCGCGGCATGACCAGCCCGACGGCCGCGCTGCTGGTGCGCATCGCCGCTGCTTTCGGCATGACGCTGTCGACGCTGATTGCACGCGCCGAGCAGCAAGGTGGCGGCCTGCTGCGCGAGAGTGAGCAGCCGGTTTGGCGCGACCCCGGTACGGGCTATGTCCGCCGGCATCTGTCGCCGGTTTCCGACACGCCGCTCGAATTGATCCGGGTGCAACTGCCGGCTGGCGCCAGTGTGAGTTTCCCGGCGGCGTCCTATGCCTTCATCAAGCAGCAGATGTGGCTGATCTCCGGGCGACTTGAGTTCACCGAGGGTGATATGGTGCATAGTCTCGAGCCCGGCGACTGCCTGGCGCTCGGCGCGCCGTCGGACTGCACGTTCCATGCCGTCGGACCGCAGCCGGCCGACTATCTGGTTGCGCTGGTCAGGGGCTGAAATCGTGGCAAGACGTCCCAAGCGCTCCGACAATGGCGGACCGCCGCTCAATGATTACAAGGGTCCGCCATGGGGCAGGGGCGATCCCTACATCTTCCTGGCCTGGCAGGCAGCGCATGCCAAGGCGTGGAAGGCGCCAAGCCGTGACGTGATGCTGATGCGCATGGAAAAGGCCGAGCGGCTTGGCCTGACCTATGAGGAATACACGCTCGAAATCCTCGAACGCGGGCTGCATCTGCAGCCGAAAGACACCGATCGCATCGCCGCGATCAAGGCGAGACGAAAGCGGCGCCGCGTCGCGCGTCTGGATTAGCAAGGGAAAGTGCAGGTGAGTCCCATCGAAATCAGGTCGCTGACTGCGGAAACACGCGACATGCTGGCCGACCTCCTGATCGAGACGGTCGCGGCCGGCGGCTCCGTCAGCTTCATGCATCCCTTATCCAGGCAAGCGGCGGAAACCTTCTGGAGCAACTCGTTGATGGCAGCAGAGAGAGGTGAAAGAGCGGTGCTGGGTGCTTGGTATGGCGACGCGTTGATCGGCACCGTCACCTTGCTGCTCGACTTTCCGGTCAATCAGCCGCACCGGGCCGAGATCGCCAAGCTCATGACCCGCGTCGAACACCGCGGCAAGGGCATAGCGAGCCGGCTGATGCGGGCGGCCGAAACGCTCGCCGTCGAGAAAGGCCGCACGCTTCTGGTGCTGGACACCGCAACCGAGGAGGGCGCTTCCAGCCTTTACGAAAAACTCGGCTTCACGCTCACTGGCGAAATACCGGACTTTGCCCTGAAACCGCATGGCGGGCTGACCGGCACGCTCATCTACTGGAAGCGCATCGGCGGCGCTGCCTAAGCCTTGTGGTGAACCTCTTGCAGCGCGTAGACCGGCGTCGCGATGCCTTCCATGCGCGCCTTCAGCTGCAGCGCCAGGAACTGGGAGTAATGGCGCGACTGGTGCAAATTGCCGCCATGGAACCACAGCGCCTCCTGCTGCGTCGGCTTCCACATGTTGCGCAGCTCGCCTTCCCAGGGGCCTGGGTCCTTCGTGGTGTTGGAGCCGAGGCCCCAGCATTTGCCGACCTTGTCGGCGACCTCCCGTGAGATCAAATCGGCCGCCCAGCCATTCATCGAACCGTAGCCGGTGGCGTAGACGATGAGATCGGCCGGCAGTTCCGATCCATCGCTGAGCAGGACCGAATGCTCCTTGATCTCCTTCACGTCGACACCGCTTTTCAGCTTGATCGACCCGTCGATGATCAGGTCGGAGGCGCCGACATCGATGTAATAGCCCGAGCCGCGTCGCAGATATTTCATGAAAAGGCCGGAGCCGTCGTCGCCCCAGTCGAGCATGAAGCCGGCCTTCTCCAGGCCTTTGTAGAAGTTGGCGTCGCGCTTCTTCATCTCGGCATAGGCCGGAATCTGGAATTCGTGCAGGATCTTGTAGGGCAGGGAGGCGAAGACGAGGTCGGCCTTGGCTGTGGTCATGCCGCTCGCAACCGCCTTTTCCGAATAGAGTGAGCCCAGGCCGATCTCCATCAGCGTGTCCGACTTGACGATGTGCGTGGTCGAGCGCTGCACCATGGTGACGTCGGCGCCGGCCTCCCAAAGGGCTGCTGCAATGTCGTGGGCGGAGTTGTTCGAGCCGATGACGACAGCTTGTCTGCCGACATAGGCATCGGGTCCCGGATGCTTCGAGGAGTGATGCTGGTCGCCCTTGAATGTGTCCATGCCCTTGAAGTTCGGCATGTTGGCCTTGCCGGATTGCCCCGTGGCCAGCACCAATTGTTTCGGCTTCAGCGTGATGTCCTTGCCGTCGCGGCGCACCACCACCGTCCATTCCTTCTTGCTGTCGTCATAGACAGCGCTCATGGCCTCGGTCGACGACCAGTAGTTCAGCTCCATTACCTTGGCGTACATTTCCAGCCAGTCGCCGATCTTGTCCTTGGGCGCGAAGACCGGCCAGTTCCTGGGAAAGTCGATATAGGGCAGATGGTCGTACCAGACCGGATCGTGCAGGCAGAGCGATTTGTAGCGCTTGCGCCAGCTGTCGCCGGCCCGTTCGTTCTTCTCGACGATGATGGTCGGCACGCCGAGCTGCCGCAGCCGCGCGCCGAGCGCGATGCCGCCCTGGCCGCCGCCAATGATGAGCGTATAGGGCTGCGTCTTGAAGCCGAGCTCGGCGGCCTCCTTCTCGCGCTCCTCCTTCCAGGTCGGGCGGTTCTTGCCATGGCCGTGCTTGGCGCCGAGCGGGCGGTCGAAACCGGCCGGCTCCTCATGGCCCTTCAGCTCGACCATGGTGGTGAGCAACGTCCAGATCTTGCCGTCCTTCAGCCGGATGTGGCCGAAGCCGCGCGCCACAGACGTTTCGAAACTGATCCAGCCGTCGAGCAGGCCATCGTTTTCAGTGGCGTCCTCGCCCCTGGCGATCGCCCAGTTCGATGGGTTGGTTTTGGCCAGCTGGCTCACCAGCATGTCGCGCACCTGGTCACGGCCTTCCATGGTCTTGATGTTCCAGGTGAAGCTGACGAGATCGCGCCAAAAACAATCCTCCTGAAAGCAGGCGACCGCCTTGTCGATGTCACCGGCGGCGAGTGCCGCGCCGAAGCGATCGAGCAGGTCGGAAAGCTTCTTGTTGGGGGCCTTGTCGAGCATTGAATTTCCTCCGCGATTTTTCTTGGCCGCCTGTAGCGAGCGGAACCCTGCCGAAGCTTGACGTCCGGCCTGGCGCAGTATCGCGACAAATTATGCGCCGCGTCACGTCGTCCAATAGTTTGCCGCGTATTCAGGGGCTTATCGGGAAATCGGGACGCCGAAGACCGTTGCGAACCAGCGGCGGACCGCTTCTTCGGCCGGGCTCAGATGCGCGCCCGAAGGTGCGGTCAGATAGTGGCCGGCACCGCTCGACAGCGTAAAGCCGGACAGGGTAACGAGAGATCCTTCGCGCAGTGCCGCGTCGGCCAACGGTCGCGATCCCAGCACCATGCCGGCGCCGTGCTTCGCCGCCTCCAACGCGGTAACGAAACTGTCGAATTTGTGCGTGGGCCCGAGCGCCGGCTTCATCCGGGCGACGGCGAACCACTCGCCCCACATTTCCCGCGCGCCGACCACTGTAAGTCTCGGCAATCCTGTCCAATCCTTGGCCTTGGCGACATTTGGCGACGCCATCGGCGTTAAGGTTTCGCGGGTGAGGCGGTCGGCCTGCCGTCCGGCAAAGGAGCCGGAGCCAATGCCGAATCGGATGTCGAGACCCACAAAGCGCTCGCCGTAATCGGCCGGTGTGTGGATGGTCTCGATCTGCAGCTGGACGAAGGGCAGGTCCTTGGCCATTTGCGGCAGCTTCGGCGCGATCATCAGCACGGCAAACGAGATCGGCGAGCGTATCGTCACGCTCTGGACGGTCTTGGGTTCGAACAACTCGCGCGTGCTGTTGGCGATCACGGCAAAGGCCGATTGCAGATGCGGCAGGTAGGCGGCACCCTCCGGCGTCAATTCGACGCCGCGCGCCAGGCGGATGAACAGCGGCTGCTTCAACCGCTCTTCGAGAGAACGGATGTGCTGGCTGACCGCAGCCTGGGTCAGGCCAAGCTCGGCCGCGGCGGCGGTGAAATTCGACAGCCGCGCGGCGGCCTCGAAACTCCGCAGCCAGTCAAGCGGGGGCAAGGGCAGGGTTGTTTCAGTCATAAACCGTTTAGGGCCTCTGGCTGCAAAATGATAATTTGAGTTATGCCTTCGACATCATCACGATGCAACCGGAAACCCTGCGGAGTTGGCTGCGGGGCGCTGCGGACAGGAACGGATCCCCATGCTTAGCCAGGTGCTGATCGGCGACGAAGGAAGAACGATCGACCTCGGGTGGAAGGACGGCGCGCGCACTCGCTTTCACGCCATGTGGTTGCGCGACAATGCGCTCGACGACAAGACGCGTAGCGCCGGCAACGGCCAGCGGCTGATCACCATTCTCGACATTCCCATGCAGACATGGATCGGCGCAGCCGCGATCAAGGGCGATGCGCTTGAAGTCAGTTTCGAACCGGAGGGAAAGACGGTGCGCTTTCCTGCGGCATGGCTGAGCGCCAATGCCTATGACCGCGATGCCGCCCGACAGCCCGGCTGGACAGGCGAGGGCACCGTGCGATGGACCAGGGCCTCTATGCAGAATTCGGTGCCGCGCGCCGGCTATGTCGCGGCCAGCCGCGACCGCGCCGTCTTGCGGCAATGGCTGTCGGCGGTGAAGACCTACGGCTTCGCGGTGATGGACGATCTGCCGGCCGAATCCGGGGCGCTGTGCAAAGTGTCCGATCTGTTCGGCTATATCAGGGAGACCAATTACGGCCGCTGGTTCGAGGTGCGCGCCGAGGTCAATCCAACCAATCTGGCCTACACCAATCTTGGCCTGCAGGCGCATACCGACAACCCCTATCGTGATCCGGTGCCGACCTTGCAGATCCTGTCGTGTATCGAAAACACGGTCGAGGGCGGCGAATCCAGCGTCGTCGATGGTTTTGCCGTGGCGGCCGCGCTGCAGGCCGAAAACCCCGAAGGCTTCCGGCTGTTGAGTTCATACCCGGCGCGCTTCGAATATGCCGGCTCGTCGGGCGTGCGATTGCAGGCCAAGCGGCCGATGATCGAGCTCGGGCCGGATGGCGAACTCATCGCCATCCGCTTCAACAACCGCTCGCTGGCGCCGACCGTCGATGTGCCGTTCGCGGAGATGGAGGCCTACTACGCCGCCTATCGCCGGTTTGCCGAACTGATCGAGGATCCGTCCTTCGAAGTGACCTTCAAGCTCGAGGCGGGCCAGGCCTTCATCGTCGACAACACCCGCGTCATGCATGCCCGCAAGCAGTTCTCCGGCGCCGGCAAGCGCTGGCTGCAGGGCTGCTACGCCGACAAGGATGGCCTTTTGTCGACGCTGTCGGCGATCGAACACGAATTCAAGGAAGCAGCGGAATGAGCAGCCAGGATTTGAACGCGAGCAACATCGTCGAATTCATCGCCGATATTTTCGAACGCCGAGGGGCTGAATCCTATCTCGGCGAACCCGTCACCATGTCGGAGCACATGTTGCAGGGCGCCTGGTTCGCCGAAAAGGACGGCGCGCCCGATGTGCTGGTGGCGGCAGCACTGCTGCACGATATCGGCCACTACACCAGCGAGTTCGGCACCTATTCGCCCGACGATGTCGAGGACAAGCATCATGACGAAGCCGGCGGCGAGGTGCTGGCGCCGTTCTTTCCACCGGTGATCGTCGAATGCGTCAGGCTGCATGTCGCGGCCAAGCGCTACCTCTGCGCTACCGACCCCACCTATTTCGGCAGGCTGTCGCAGGCCTCGGTCCACACGCTGTCGCTGCAAGGCGGGCCGATGAATGCCGAAGAGGTGGCCGAGTTCCGCAAGAACCCGTTCCACGAGGAAGCGGTGCGGGTTCGCATCTGGGACGAGGCCGGCAAGATCGCCAACATGAAGACCCGGGCATTTCGCGACTACATGCCGCTGCTGCAGCGGGTTGTCCGCGACTTCGCCAATCGCGCCTGATCGCAATCCGGGGAAGGAACGGCATATGCACCGTTTCGACGGCAAACATGCGCTAACCGTATGCCGCCGCAGACTTGCCGCGAGCGTCTGCGTGCGCAGGCGCTCGCGCCTCGCTGCCGATCCCTACCGGTGACGAGCCTTGTCACCGCGGATTTTATTGCGACATCCGTCGGCGCGGCCCAAGATCAGTAGGTCAGACTTCGGTGTATATTTGACTCAGACGAAGGTCTGAGAATCGAGCTGCAAGCACGAAAGGAGAGTTTCCTCAGCGTTTGTGAGCCGCAATTTTGGGCTGTTCATTCTTGAATACCGTGACACATCATGATGTGATGGTGGCATGAATGGAGAAAGGCAGCCCCTGTTTTCATCCGTGCGTCGCCGGGCGTACTTTAGCTTGCGCGTATTCGCGGCGGTTGCGGTGACGATGCCGGTGCTTGGTCTGCGGTTGAGCCATGTCGACGGTTACAAGATCGAATTCGCCGCTGCCAGCGCCAAGAGCGGAAACAATGGCAATGGTAACGGTGGTGGCAACGGTAGTGGTAACGGTAATGGCTCAGGCGGCAACGCCGGGAATGGCAACGCCAACGGAAAGGGAAAAAATGGTGCCGGCGACAACGCCGCCGGTAGCCAAGCTCCCAGTAGCCAAGTCAATGCCGCTGGCGACACGGTGACGGTACAGGGCGCCAAAATCCAGGTCGTGCATCGCGATGGATTCAGCGAAAGCATCGAGGCCGGCCGCTTCACTATGAAGGATCCGCTTGGAAGGACAATTGTCGAACGCGCCGTAAGGGCCTCCGACATTGCTCGTCTGAAAGGGCTGTAACTGTTGGTTCGCCAACCAGCATCCGACCTTCAGACAAGCCCCGATCTCCCTATACAAGACCCGTTTTGGGCGCGTGCATAAGAATGGCTGCTTCGGTGCGGTTTCGCACCTTTAGCTTTTGAAATATCCGAGTCATGTGGTGTTTTACCGTTTTCTCCTGCAGGTTGAGACGTTTGGCGACTTCTTTATTGCTCAGTCCTTCGCCTACCAAGGAGATTATCCCAAGCTCGCGTCCCGAGAGATTGGCAACGAGATCGGTTGTGCGCTTTTCCGGCCGGATCAGTTCATTCAAAAGCTGCGCTGACAGGGTCGGCGAAACATATTTTTTTCCTGCGGCTATATAAGTCAGCACCTCGGCCAGCGATGCCGCCCCAATCCCTTTCAGCACATATCCGCGTACGCCCAGCCTGAGCGCCGTTGCCAAATCGGCGTTCGCCTCCGAGACGGTGAGCATGACGATCTTGCAGTCAGGCTGAGTTGCAAGAATATTTTCCGCTGCCGCCAGACCCCCTCCCGGCAAACTGATGTCTAGCAGCAATATGTCGGGATTTGCCAAGGCCGCAAGCTGTTCGGCATCCGTCGCGGTTTCGCCCGCACCAACGACTTCGAAGCCGCCGATTTCGGCGAGGCTGCGAGCCACACCCTCGCGAAACAGCGGATGATCATCAACAATGGCAATCCTTATGGGAGCGGTCATTTCTGGTCCTCGATGTTGAGCGTTATGGTCAGCCGGGTCCCCCTGGGGCTCGAAAAGGTCTCGAAGTGACCTCCGATACTTTCGATACGTTCCCTCATACCGGCGAGTCCAAGTCCTTCACACGATCCCGACTGGAATCCAGGGCCGTGATCAAGCACTTGAATGAGGAGCTTGCCCTGCGTCACTCTCGCCTTGACAGCCTGCCCCTTGCCCAGACCGTGTCGCCAGGCATTGTTCAGCCCCTCCTGCGCGAAGCGAAAGATGCTTATTTTCTCGGACGTCCCCAGGTCGGGCAGGCGAGATGGCAGTGAAAGCGATACGGAGGAGGCCGTCCGGCGTTCATGTTCGGCAACCGCAAGCCGCAATATCTCCGCGACTGTCGAAGCTTCGATCTGTGGCAGCACGAGGCCGGTGCAGATGGCGCGGATCTCCCGCATCGCCTCGTCCAACGTATGATGGATATCGGCGATCTCGGTCTTCCGGTGGCTTGGGGATGCGGCGGGATCGAGCAGCAGAGGGCTGTCCATGCGCAGCGCAGCCAGTGCGACCAGCTGAGCTGGACCGTCATGCAAATCAGACCCGATGCGACGCAAGTAACGCTCGTTGATTGCCGTTGCGCGGCGCGACGCCTGCTGGACGCGCTCCCGCAAAGCGGAATTCTGCTCCAAAAGCAACTGAAGTTCGGCCACTTGTGTCTCAAGCGCTGAACGCTGCGTTTCGATAGTGCTGCTGCCGCGAAGCACGATTCCCGAGAGCATCGCCAAGGCGACCGCGGTCGCGCCAGCCACGAGCAGCCAGCTCGACCATAGTGCCGAGTTTAAAGTGCCCTGAAGATCGTCGGCTATCTCGTAGAACTCGGAAACGGCCACAACATCGCCCGACCACGGCTCTCGAACCGGATTGTAGATCTCGAGCAGCGAGGCGGTGGGGCTCTTCCGTTCCTTCCTTTCATTTTCGTCCAGATCATTGAATTGCGCCACCACGTTTCCACCGAACGCATGCAGCAAGTTCGCATTTGGCTCGAAGGTCTGGCCGATAAGAGCCGCGTCTTTGGCGTACAGCACCTTGCCATCACGCCGCCAAAGCACGAACGACGCCAGTTTTTTGCCGAGAGCACCCTGGTCCAGGGTTTCATCGAGCGCCCGTTTAACGGTGTCGCTGAGCTGCTGGCTTTTGCGCATATCCGGCAGGATTGGCGCGATGACACTGTCGACGTAAAGCGCGGTCGTGCTTGCAGAGTTGCGGATCACTCCATCTCGTATTTGCGAGGTGACCCATAGGCCGACGACCAGCATCAGCGACAGCAGCCCAATGCTTCCGACTATGATGAACTGCCAAGCCAACGATAGCCTGTTCCAGTTTTGATAGAGACTATCAATGTAGCGCACGTCTCAACCGACCCCGCGACTTTGGCCGCGCCAAAATGCCTAAGCCATCCTACATCTAGAACGGTCGATGGTGCGAGCAAGCGCTAGGTTGAATTGCCGGGGAAACCGCAATTTCAGGGCATGATCCCACCGCCACCCGCGGGGAACGGCGGTGGGATCAGCGTTACTGTATGATCTTGACGATCTTCCGCGTGCCGGGGTCGACCAGCACGGTTCGCCCGTCGACCACAACGTAGCGATACTTGACGCTCGGCACTTCATGCAGTTCCACCGTGTCGGGAATGGCGGTCCCCACGTTCAATTCGACACCTGGAATCTTCACCGACGCAAGGGGCTGCTTTTTCACGTATTCGCGCACAACCGTTTCCTGCTCCGGCGCGATGATGACGTCTTGAGCGGCAACTACGCCCGCGCTCGCGAGCAGCAAGAATCCGGCAATTGCGGTCGACTGGTACATGGTCGTCATGATTCTCTCCTTCATCAACGCTCATGCATCTTGCGCGAGCTCGATTCCGATACGGTGGTTGTTGGTGAGGTTGATGCACACCGCAAGCCGAACGGGCTTTTCGCGGCTGCGTTCCCGCGTGGGGCTTCGGTCCGGGCGTCATCGGGCCAATGGACTATAGGGAGAGGGACCAAAGTCTGGTGCCAGGCTGTAGAGGTCCTAGAGCCTCCTCAGGGCGGAACACAGGGTTCTCGGCATCGTTGAGATCAGCACTTGTGGGAGGCGTTAATGGACAACAGCGTCCATCAGGCACGATGGTTGCTCTTGCCTGTTTTCGGGGTAGCCATCCTGGTCATGACGACGGGAGTACTTCTAAGCTTGTGAGGCTGGTGTCATCGCTATGGGATCACAAGCTCAGAAAAAAGCAAAAATCTTGCGTTGCATTAATTTTTTGATGCAATTTGTAGCTGATTGTTGGCAAAACTACTGCCTACATTTATTGGTCTTCTTAGAAGCCCGATTTTATTCGCAAAATGCGGAACAAAGTATTTTTGACAGAGTTGGCTAGGCTGAGGGACCGACTCTTTAAGGAGAAAGCAGATGAAACATGTGTTGATCACGAGCATGATTGCGCTTGGCGTCGGGTGCGGCGCCGCGATCGCCCAGACCCAGGCTGTGCAGCCGAGCGGCGGCGACAACTGCGCCGCTGGCGCGGCCGATTGCCAGAAGGGCGGCAAGGCCGGCGAACAGGCGCAAGGCAAGATGAAGTCACAGACCGATCAGAATGCACAGGGCCAGGCTGGCGCCACGACCGATCAGCAGGCTCAGAGCAAAGCCAAGCTCAAGACGGATGAACAGGCACAGGGCAAGGCCGGGACCAGTACCGAGCAGAATGCTCAGGGTCAGGCCGGCGCCACGACCGATCAGCAGGCTCAGGGCAAGGCCAAGCTCAAGACGGATGAACAGGCCCAGGGCAAAGCCGGGACCAGCACCGAGCAGAATGCTCAGGGCCAGACCGGCACCAGCACCGAGAAGCAGGCTCAGGGCAAGGCCAAGCTCAAGACGGATGAACAGGCCCAAGGCAAGGCCGGGACCAGCACCGAGCAGAACGCTCAGGGCCAGACCGGCACCAGCACCGAGAAGCAGGCTCAGGGCAAAGCCGGGACCAGCACCGAGCAGAACGCTCAGGGCCAGACCGGCACCAGCACGGACCAGCAGGCCCAGGGCAAAGCCGGGACCAGCACCGAGCAGAACGCTCAGGGCAACACAAACGTCCAGACCGACCAGGGCAATACGGCCTCGATCAACAACGTGACAGTCGAGCAGAAGACGCAGGTCACGCAGATCATCCACGAGACCAGGGTTGAGCCGGTGAAGAACGTCGACTTCGACATTTCGGTCGGCATCGAGGTGCCGCGGCACAAAGTGCGCCTGCACCGTCTGCCGGCGCGCATTGTCAAGATCGTCCCGGCTTACGAATCCTATGAGTACTTCGTGCTGGCCGACGGGCGCATCGTCATCGTCGACCCGGATACGTACAAGATCGTGCTGATCCTGACGTGACACGGCAGTGGCTCTTGTTCCCGGCGCGGTGCGATTGAGGGGTATCGTATGCGCCGCGGTGGCCCGCCGACCAGAGGCGGCGGGCCACTTGCTTTGTCTTTCGCATCGCGCGTTTTTCCCGTTGACACCTTGCCTTTCACCCTCGTAGTGTCCGCCACGATGAAAAAGGCACTCATTCTCGTAGGAAAGCGCGTGGGCAAGGCGGTGTAACCGCCGGGCGAAAACCTCCCATGCGCAACACACAGGCTCCCATCGGGGGCCTTTTTTATTGCCCGAAACACGACTAAACGACCAGCAATCGCCTCATGGCTAGAAGTACGGGACCAGACCGATGAGCAACGGACAGAACGAACGGCGCGAAATGCCAAACAGGGAAATGACTGGCGCCGAAATGGTGGTGCAGGCGCTGAAGGACAATGGCGTCAAGCATGTCTTCGGCTATCCCGGCGGCGCGGTGCTTCCGATCTATGACGAAATCTTCCAGCAGGACGAGGTCGAGCACATCCTCGTCCGCCACGAGCAAGGCGCAGGGCATGCGGCCGAAGGCTATGCCCGCTCGACCGGCAAGGCCGGCGTCATGCTGGTGACCTCCGGCCCGGGCGCCACCAATGCGGTGACGCCGCTGCAGGATGCGCTGATGGATTCGATCCCGCTGGTCTGCCTGACCGGGCAGGTGCCGACTTCGCTGATCGGCTCCGACGCGTTCCAGGAGTGCGACACGGTCGGCATCACGCGCCCCTGCACCAAGCACAACTGGCTGGTGAAGGACGTCAACGAATTGGCCGCCACCATCCATGAGGCCTTCCATGTCGCGACGACCGGCCGCCCCGGCCCGGTGGTGGTCGACATTCCGAAGGATGTGCAGTTCGCCAAAGGCATCTATGTGCCGCCGCAGGCGGCGCCGCGCACCAGCTACCAGCCGAAGGTCCAGGGCGACCTGGAAAAGATCAAGGCCGCCGTCGAACTGATGGCCAGCGCCAAGAAGCCGATCATCTATTCGGGCGGCGGCGTCATCAACTCCGGTCCGGAGGCCAGCCATCTTCTGCGCGAACTGGTCGACCTCACCGGCTTCCCGATCACCTCGACGCTGATGGGCCTCGGCGCGTATCCGGCATCGGGCAAGAACTGGATGGGCATGCTGGGCATGCACGGCACTTATGAAGCCAATATGGCGATGCATGATTGCGACGTGATGATCTGCATCGGCGCGCGCTTCGACGACCGCATCACCGGACGGCTGACCGCCTTCTCGCCCAACTCGAAGAAGATCCACATCGACATCGATCCATCGTCGATCAACAAGAACGTGCACACGGAAGTGCCCATCATCGGCGATGTCGGCCGGGTGCTGGAGGACATGGTGCGGCTGTGGCGGGCGAGCGCCAAGGCCGACAAGAAGGCGCTCCATCCCTGGTGGGAGCAGATCGCCAAATGGCGCGCGCGTGACTCGCTCGCGTTCAAGATGAACCACGATGTGATCATGCCGCAATATGCCATCCAGCGGCTCTACGAACTGACCAAGGACATGGACACCTACATCACCACCGAGGTCGGCCAGCACCAGATGTGGGCGGCGCAGCACTATCATTTCGAGAAGCCGAACCGCTGGATGACGTCGGGCGGGTTGGGCACGATGGGCTACGGTCTGCCGGCTGCGCTCGGCGTGCAGATCGCGCACCCGGATGCGCTGGTCATCGACATCGCAGGCGATGCCTCGGTGCAGATGACGATGCAGGAGATGAGCGCGGCGGTGCAGCACAATGCGCCGATCAAGATCTTCATCCTCAACAACCAGTATATGGGCATGGTGCGCCAGTGGCAGCAGCTGCTGCACGGCAACCGTCTGTCGCATTCCTACACCGAAGCGATGCCCGACTTCGTCAAGCTGGCCGACGCATATGGCGGCCATGGCATTCGCTGCGAGAAGCCGGACGAGCTGGACGATGCGATCAAGGAGATGATCGCGGTGAAGAAGCCGGTGCTGTTCGATTGCCGGGTGGCGACGCTCGCCAACTGCTTCCCGATGATCCCGTCGGGCAAGGCGCATAATGAAATGCTCCTGCCCGACGAGGCGACCGACGAAGCCGTGGCCAACGCCATCGACGCCAAGGGCAGGGAACTGGTCTAGGTCCAAGCCGGGGCAGGGCTGTCGCGAGAAGCCGTGCGCAAACAGAGAATTAGCTCAAAGTCTGAAATCGAGATTCATGTCATGAACGCACAGCTTCAACCGACCGGCTCCGCCTATTTCATCGCCAAGGAAACGGAAAAGCCGGAGAACCACACGCTCTCCGTGCTGGTCGACAATGAGCCCGGTGTGCTTGCCCGGGTCATCGGCCTGTTTTCCGGCCGCGGTTATAACATCGAGAGCCTCACCGTCTCCGAGACCGAACACGAGAAGCACCTGTCGCGCATCACCATCGTGACGCGCGGCACGCCGCATGTGCTGGAGCAGATCAAGCACCAGCTCGAACGCATCGTACCGGTGCATCGCGTCGTCGATCTCACCGTGCGCTCGCACGAGTTCGGCCAGGAGCGGCCGCTGGAACGCGAGTTGGCGCTGGTCAAGGTCGCCGGCACCGGCGAAGCCCGCGTCGAGGCGCTGCGTCTGGCGGACGCTTTTCGCGCTTCGGTCATCGACGCCAACACCGAGCACTTCATCTTCGAGATTACCGGCAAGGGTTCGAAGCTCGACCAGTTCATCGCCATCATGAAGCCGCTCGGCCTGGTCGAGATCTGCCGCACCGGCGTGGCGGCGATGAACCGCGGCCCGCAAGGGATGTAGTCTCAGTCCAACTATTTTACCGGCTTGGGATCGACCTTGCCGCTCGCCAGATTCTTACTCTCCCTTTTGATCGGGCGCGATACCGGACAGACGTCCTGGACGAAGCCGTTCAGCGTGTTAACCAGATTGTTCTGGACCAGCGAGTAGCGGATGAATTGTCCCTGCCGCTCCCTGGCGATGAGGCCGGCCGTCTCCAGGATGCTCAGATGCTGCGAGATCGACGGCTTCGACATGTCGAAGCGCGCCGCGATCTCGCCCGCGGTCAGCGAGGAGTGGGCGAGATAGGCGAGGATCTTGCGCCTCGGCTGCGATGACAGCGCCTCGAACACGCGCTGTATGGCGCTGCTTGCCCCGATAGCCGTGTCGCCATCCGCTGCATTGTCTTCGATCACAGCCTGCCTCTGTCGTTTCGCTTCCGGTATTTAGTCTATTGCCTAAATACCTAAATCGGAATAGTAGATAGTTAGCTTATTGCCTAAATAAGCGCCGGCGCGCCGGAAGGCAAGGCTCTTTGGTCCGGAAATGTTTCCTGCAGAGGAGGGGTACCGATGAAGACCATATCCACAGGCAGAATGATCTCGCAGCCCTTGAGCGATGCCGAAGATGGCGAGGTCGTCTGGATGCCGGCCAAGTCGATCTGGGTCGGTGCGATGACGCTGATTGCGTTGGTGTTCGGGCCGCTGACCTTCAGCTGGAGCGCTTTCGCCCTGTTCGTAGCGACGACGGCGGTGACGATCTGCGCCGGACACTCGGTCGGCATGCATCGCCTGCTCATCCATCGCTCGTTCAAGGTTCACATCTGGCTCAAACACGCGCTGGTCTATCTCGGCACGCTCGTCGGCATGGCCGGTCCGTTCGGCATGATCTATGCGCATGACATACGAGACTGGGCGCAGCGCCAGACGGCTTGTCACGACCTGCACGCCCACCGCCGGCCTTTCTTCACCGACGCTTTCTGGCAAATGCATTGCGCCGTAGCGTTGCGCAATCCGCCTGACTTCGTCATCGAGCCGTCGATCAGAAACGACCGCTTCTACAAATTCGTCGAGCGGACCTGGATGCTGCAGCAACTGCCGTGGGCGATCCTTTTCTTGCTCCTCGGCGGGTGGAGCTGGGTGGTCTGGGGCATTGCGGTGCGTATCTCCGTGTCGCTGACCGGGCATTGGCTGGTCGGGCATTTCGCACATCGCAGCGGGCAGCAGGGCTGGCGCGTCGATGGCGTTGCCGTGCAGGGCTACAACCTGCCGCGTTTCGGCCTGGTGACCTTTGGCGAGAGTTTCCACGGCAATCACCATGCGTTTCCCGAATCCGCAAAGCTTGGCCTGGAACGCGGGCAGATCGATCTCGGCTGGCTCTTCATCCGCATCCTGGCTGCCCTCGGCCTCGCGCATGGCGTGAAGCTTCCCGGGAACACGCCGAGGCGCAAAGGCCTGCGGCGTGTGGCTGGCCGTCAGGAGGCCGCCGCCGCTCCCAGCCTGTTGTCGGCGCGGGCCCACGGCAGGTAGACTGTGCCGGCCTGGCTGGCTCGGGATAGGCGGATCACGGCGGAGCGCTTTGGACCAATGGAATGAGGTTGCGTCCAGCGCTCTGTCGATTTAAGTCAGCATTGCTGACCTTTGTGAGCCGTCATGACCCTCGACGCTTTCCTTGCCCTTTTGGTCTACGCCTTCGTGACCTCGATCACGCCGGGGCCGAACAACCTCATGCTCTTGGCGTCGGGCGTGAATTTCGGCCTGGTCAGAACCATTCCGCATATGCTGGGCATCAGCATGGGTTTCCTGGTGCTGTTGCTTGCTGTCGGCCTTGGCCTGGGCGCGGTGCTTACGGCGTTTCCGGCCTTGCACACCGGATTGAAGATCGCCGGCGCTGCCTATCTGCTCTATCTCGCCTGGAAGATCGCCATGTCGCGCTCGCTGTCCAGCAAGGGTGAGACGGAGGCACGGCCGATGCGGTTCATCGAGGCAGCCGCATTCCAGTGGGTCAATGCGAAAGCCTGGGTGATGGCGATCACCGCCATGGCCGTCTACTCCAATCCGGACCACCCGTTCCTGTCGGTGGCGCTGATCGCGATCGCCTTCACCGTCGTCAACCTGCCGAGCGTCTCGATGTGGGCCGGTTTCGGCACAGCGCTGCGCGGGTTCCTGTCGGATCCGGTGCGGCTGAAATGGTTCAACATCGCCATGGGCGTGCTCTTGGCGGCGACGCTCTGGCCGATGCTGAAATAGACGCATCCCGCCTGAGATCTCAACCGCATCCTGGCTGGTTTTCCGACTGCTGAGCCGGCTGCATAGTCATTGTGCAGTGCACATTAAATCTTCGTAATGCCGTGTTTTGGCCCTTTTCCGACAAATGTGCGTCCTATCTACTTCGGCGAGATCGCGGCAAGGCGCCGTGATTGCGTAGAATGAGACCACCGGGTTCGGCGTGTCGGATCATAGGGCTTTTAGTCGATGCGCGGTAAAGTCGTTCTGGCGGTGGTGGTGGCAGCGGCCTGTGTCGCCGCGGCATGGGTCTATTTTTCGCCGGCGGCGATGAGCAGTCTGCAGCAGATGCTGCCGGGCGCCAGGCAGACGGCAGCGGCGGACAAGCCGGCTGGATCGGACAAGGCTTCGGCCGACAAGGCAGGGGGCAAATCCGGCGCCGGCGGCAATGCCGCCCGTTCGGCCTCGATCGTCTCGGCCACCGCGACAACGGCCGATTTTCCGATCCGCCGTTACGCCATCGGCTTCGTGTCTTCGCCGGCCGTGGTCAACATCAACGCCCGCGTGTCCAGCCAGATCGTATCGATCGACGTCAGGGACGGCCAGATGGTGAAGGCCGGCGACCTGCTGTTCTCGCTCGACGACAGGGCGCTCAAGGCGCAGCTTGCCAAGGATCAGGCGACGCTCGCCAAGGACCAGGCGCTGCTAACCAGTTCGGGCTCCGACCTTCAGCGCGCCAAGGATCTCGTCGCCAAGCAGGCCGGCACGCAGCAGACTTACGATCAGGCGGTGGCGGCGCAAAAGGCTGCCGCGGCGACGGTCGATGCCGACAAGGCGACGATCGACGCCGACAATGTCCAGCTCGGCTTTGCCAGCATCAAGGCGCCGATTGCCGGCCGGCTGGGCGCGGTCAACGTTTCGGTCGGTGACCTCGTCACCTTGAGCAACGGCAACTCGAGCACGGCCACGCCGCTGGTGACGATCACCGAGATGGATCCGCTGCAAGTCAACTTCAACCTGCCGGAGAGCAACCTGGCGCTGCTGCACAAGGCGCTGGCCAACCCGCAGCAAGGCGCGGTGACGCTGACCAAGGATGGCGATCCGACGCCGATCGGCAACGGCACGCTCGACTTCGTCGATTCCAGCGTCGACACCGCGTCCGGCACCATCGCGACACGGGCGAGCATTCCCAACGCCGATCTTTCACTGTGGCCCGGGCAATATGTGAATGTCGTGCTCGACGCTGGCATCATGCCGCAGATGACATCCATCCCGACCGTTGCCGTGCAGCCCAGCCAAAAGGGACCGTTCGTCTATGTCGTCAAGCCCGACAACACGGTCGAGATGCGACCGGTGCAGGTGGCGCTGACCGAAGGCGAAAACAGCGCCATCAGCGAGGGCGTCAAATCAGGCGAGAAGGTGGTGGTCGAGGGCCAGACCAGGCTGAAGGACGGCGCCGCCATTCACGAAGGCAAGGCGGCCGGCGGTGATCAAGCTGCTCCCAAGGTCGCCGAGGCCGGCAAGGCGGCTGCCCAATGATTTCCGAATTCTGCATACGCAGGCCTGTCGCCACGCTGCTGATGTCGTTCGCCCTCGTGCTGGGCGGGCTGTTCGCCTACAAGTTCCTGCCGGTGGCGGCGCTGCCGAGCGCCGAATTCCCGGTCGTCAACGTCTCGGCCACCCTGGCCGGCGCTTCGCCCGAAACCATGGCCACTTCGGTGGCGACGCCGCTGATCAAGCAGTTCGCCACCATTGCCGGCATCGATTCGATCTCGACCAGCAATTCGCTGGGACGCACCTCGATCGCCATCCAGTTCGTGCTCAACAGGGATATCGACGCTGCCGCCGCCGATGTGCAGGCAGCGATCGCGCGCACGCAGCGCCAGCTGCCGCCCGAGATGACGGCGCCGCCGAGCTATCGCAAGGTCAATCCGGCCGACGCGCCGATCCTTTTGATGTCGCTGGTCAGCGACACGGTTCCGCTCACCGACCTCGACGCCTTCGCCGAAAACGTCATCTCGCCCTCGCTGTCGACCATCGACGGCGTGGCGCAGGTGTCGATCTTCGGCCAGCAGAAATATGCGGTGCGCGTGCAGATCGATCCGACCGCACTTGCCGCGCGCGGCATTTCGATCGATCAGCTGCAGACGGCGATCGCCTCGGCCAACTCAAACACGCCGCTTGGCGTGTTGCAGAACGACAAGCAGCAGCTGACCATCACGGCCAATACGCAGCTCACCGATGCCGCCGGGTTCTCCAACCTCATCATCGCCACCAAGAACGGCCATCCGGTGCGGCTGGGCGAGGTGACCCGCGTCATCGACTCGGTCGAGACCACGACGACTGCAAGCTGGTATGACGGCACGCGCGCCATCATCCTGGCGGTGCAGCGCCAGCCCGACGCCAACACCGTCGACGTCGTCGACAAGGTCAAGGCGATGCTGCCGTCGTTCAGGGATCAGATGCCGGCCGCAGCCGACATAAAGCTGCTCAACGACCGCTCGACCTCGATCCGCCAGGCCGTCGACGACGTCCAGTTCACGCTGCTTCTGACCATCGCTTTGGTGGTGATGGTGATCTTCGTCTTCCTGCGCCGGGTGACTGCAACCATCATTCCGGCCGTGGCGGTGCCGATCTCGTTGATCGCGACGCTCGGCGCCATGTTCCTGTTCGGCTTCTCCATCGACAACATCTCGCTGATGGGCCTGACGCTCGCAGTCGGCCTCGTCGTCGACGACGCCATCGTCATGCTGGAAAACATCTTTCGCCACATGGAGGAGGACGGTCTCTCGGCCTTCGATGCCTCGCTGAAGGGCGCGCGCGAAATCGGCTTCACCATCATCTCGATCTCGATCTCGCTGGTGGCGGTGTTCATCCCCGTGCTTCTAATGGGCGGCGTCATCGGCCGCATCTTCAACGAATTCGCCGTCGTGGTGACGGTCGCCATCCTGGCTTCGATGTTCGTGTCGCTGACACTGACGCCAATGCTGTGTTCGCGCTTGCTGTCGGTGACCAAGGCCGATCGCGACAAGCATGCCCCCGGCCACAAGCAGGATATCGTCACCCGCGGCTATGACCGGCTTTTGACCTTCTGCCTGCGCCACACTTTTCTGGTGTTCCTCGTCTTCGCCGGCACGGCGGCAGGGTCGGTCTGGCTGATCGAGGTCTCGCCGAAAGGCTTTTTCCCGCAAGAGGATATCGGCCAGATCTCGGTTACGACGATCGCCAGGCAGGACATCTCCTACGACGCCATGGTCAAGCTGCAGAACCAGGCGGCAAGTGTCTTCTCGCATTCGCCCTATGTCTCGCATGTCGCCTGGTCAGCCGGCGGCGGCAACAATGCGCTGAACCAGGGCCAGCTCTATGTGCAGCTGAAGGACAAGAGCCAGCGCCCCGACATCGACAAGGTGCTGTCGGATCTGCGGCGGCAACTGGCCACTGTGCCGGGGATCGATGCCTATATGCAGCCGGTGCAGAACCTGCGGCTTGGCGCGCGTTCTTCCGCCAGCGCCTACCAGCTCGTCGTTCAGGGCCTCGATACCGGCTTGACCGACACATGGGCGCAAAAGCTCGACGATGCGATGGCGGCCGATCATGCGAATTTCACCGACGTCACCAGCGATTTGCAGAACAATTCATTGCAGGCGACGCTGGTGGTCGATCGCGACAAGGCGGCCTCGCTCGGCATCGACACCGACACGCTGCGCTCCAGTCTCTATGGCGGCTTCGGCACGGAGCAGGTCTCGACGATCTTCGGCTCGGCCGACAGCTACGAAGTCATCATGGAGCTCGATCCCAACATCGAATGGTCGCCCGAGCGCATGCTGGCCATCCAGGTCAGGACGGCAAGCGGCAGCCTGGTGCCGCTCGGCGCCTTTGCCCGCGTCGACCGCACCGCCGGCGCGCTGACGGTCAACCAGCTCGGCCAGCTGCCGGCGGTGACCATCTCCTACAACCTGCCGCAAGGCGTGGCGCTGGGCGACAGCACGGCCCGCATCGCCGCGCTGAAGGAGCAGATCGGCATGCCGCCGGCGATTTCGACCAGCTTTGCCGGCACCGCCAAGACCTTCCAGGATTCGCTGGCCAATCAGGGCCTGCTGATCGGCGGCGCCGTTCTGACCATCTATATCGTACTCGGCATCCTCTATGAGAGCTTCATCCATCCGCTGACCATTCTGACCGGCCTGCCTTCGGCGGTGCTGGGCGCGGTGGTCGCGCTGCGCTTTGCCGGCATGGACCTGTCGGTGATCGCGGTGATCGGCATCCTGATGCTGATCGGCATCGTCAAGAAGAACGGCATCATGATGGTCGACGTCGCGCTGGAGCTGCGACGAGAAGGCATGTCGGCCAAGGAGTCCATACACAAGGCGTGCCTGATGCGTTTCAGGCCGATCATGATGACGACGTTGGCGGCGCTGATGGGCACGTTCCCGATCGCGCTCGGCACCGGCGCCAGTGCTGAGCTGCGCCAGCCGCTCGGTGTCGCGGTCGTCGGCGGGCTGCTCGCTTCCCAGGCGCTGACGCTGTTCGTCACCCCTGTCATCTATGTCTATTTCGAGAATTTCTCCGGCTGGCTGGTGAGCTTCTTCTCTTCGAAAAAGAACAGGCCGGAGCTGCATGCGGTCGAGAGCGGCGAGCAGGCCTCGCTGTTCGCTCCCGAGGATCGGCTCGAGCCGCAAAGGGCCGCCGCCGAATAGGCGATAGCCCGTGGCCCAAGCTGTCATGCTTGCGGCCGCGTGCCGCCGATCCTAATCTGAGGTCATGTCCCATGATCATGACCACGACAACGAACTCGACCCGTTTGCGGCGCGCGTGCGCGCGCTGGAGACCATCCTCACCGAAAAAGGCCTGATCGATCCGGCCGCGATCGACGTCATCGTCGACACCTATGAGACCAAGATCGGACCCCGCAACGGCGCCAGGGTGGTGGCGAAAGCCTGGAGCGATCCGGCCTATGCCGAGTGGCTGAAGCGCGATGCGACGGGAGCGATCGCGTCGCTGAGCTATAGCGGCCGCCAGGGCGAGCACATGCAGGCGGTGTTCAACACGGACGAGACGCACAACCTCGTCGTCTGCACGCTGTGCTCCTGCTATCCGTGGTCGGTGCTCGGGCTGCCGCCGGTCTGGTACAAGGCGCCGCCCTATCGCTCGCGGGCGGTGATCCATCCCCGCGGCGTGCTCGAAGAGTTCGGGCTGACCTTGCCGGCGGAGAAAAACATCCGCGTCTGGGATTCGACTGCCGAACTGCGCTATCTCGTGGTGCCGATGCGGCCTGGCGGTACCGAAGGCTGGAGTGAGGACCAGCTCGCCGAACTGGTGAGCCGCGATGCGATGATCGGCACGGCGGTGGCGAGAGAACCGGCATGAACGGGCCGCAGGATCTCGGTGGGCAGATGGGTTTCGGGCCGGTCGCGCCCGAAAAGGACGAACCGTATTTTCATGCGGATTGGGAGAGGCGGGCGCTCGGCGTGACGCTGACTGCCGGCGCCATGGGCGCGTGGAACATCGACGAGAGCCGGCACGCCAGGGAATCGCTGCATCCGGCCGTCTATTATTCCTCAAGCTACTACCAGATATGGATCAAAGCGCTCGAGGTGCTGCTGAAGCGCCATGGCTTCGTCAGCGAGCGCGATCTGACGGAAGGTCGGGCGGTCGATCCGGCGGCGACGCCCAAAAGGGTGTTGAAGGCCGAAAACGTTCCGGCGGTGCTGGCCAAGGGCAGTCCCTGCGACCGGCCGGTCGAGACAGCGCCGCGCTTCAAGGCCGGCGACCCGGTGCGGACAAGGAATTTCAATCCCACCGCCCACACGAGGCTGCCGCGTTATGCGCGCGGCAAGCACGGAGTTATCGAGGCCGTGCGTGACGGTTTTGTGTTCCCCGACAGCAACGCGCATGGCAACGGTGAAAACCCGCAATGGGTCTATACCGTGGTCTTCGATGGCTCGGAAATCTGGGGCGAGGGCGCCGACCCGACGCTGACCGTCTCGATCGATGCCTGGGAGAGCTATCTTGAGCCGGCCTGAAGGTGCATTGCCGGCGGGTCTGGACGAACCGGTATTCGCCGAACCCTGGCAGGCCGAAGCCTTCGCCATGGCGGTGGCGCTGCATGACAAGGGCCTGTTTTCGTGGAGCGAGTGGGCCGATGCGCTGTCGGCGCAAGTGAAGAAGCCGGGCGCCGCAAGCGACGGCCACGACTACTACGAGCATTGGCTGGCTGCGCTGGAGACGCTGCTGGCGGCCAAGGGCGTCGCGGGAAAAAGTGACGTCGACACGCTCGCCGCCGCCTGGGAACGCGCCGCGCATGCAACCCCGCACGGCAAGCCGATTTTGTTGGAGAACGATCCGGGGCCGACCAGAGGTAGCGGCGGCGGCGCGAACATATAGTCCGCCTGTGGTTGGTGTTTGAAATCTGGCGGCCGATACAACTAATTTTCGACGACCATGCCTTCGTCGTCCGCATAGACAAACGCCTCAACGACGGCGAAGCGGCCACGGTTTTGGAAATGGCGACGAAGTCGTTGTCACCCAAGTGGAGGATCACTTGCTCGTCGCTGATGGTAACACGTTCTATGGTTCTGGCATTTTCGTCACTCAGACAGGCCGTGACCTCGGTATATATCGCGAACCCTGCGTCATCCGACAAGGAGACAACGATGCCATAACCAGGTTCGCCGATTTCGATCTTCTTTATCGACTTTCCGATCAGCCTGTCTGCGAACGACCTCATCAATATCCTCGCTTATAGGTGTCTGCGCCGATCTGCATCTCGATCATGTCCGTGATAGTGGCATTGCCCGATCTAGGTTCAAGTGCCTGAACTCAAATCGTTCGTTATCCGCTTGCATGTTCACTTTACGTTCGCATTTGCGCCTGCTAGTTTGTCCCGTTGAAGGTGAGGCAATCCCACCGTTTTAAGCGGTGGTTGGCACCAAGCTTGTCTTTCTCTCGCGAATCCGGTCTGTCGAACCGATGGAATTCTCTCCCCAACAGGATGAGGCGTTGAAGGCGGTGGCGCGCTGGCTGAAAGAGGGCCGGCCGCAGGTCTTCCGGCTGTTCGGCTATGCCGGCACCGGCAAGACCACGCTGGCGCGCTATTTTGCCGAGCATGTCGACGGGCAGGTGCAGTTCGCCGCCTTCACCGGCAAGGCGGCGCAGGTGCTGCGTTCCAAGGGCGCGGTCAATGCCCGCACCATCCATTCGTTGATCTACCGGCCGAAGGGCGAGGAATCGGTGTCGGACGAGGTGACCGGCAAGACCTCGATGTCGCCGACCTTCTCGCTCAATCGCCAAAGCCCTATTTCACGGGCGAAGCTGGTGGTCATCGACGAATGCTCGATGGTCGACGAGCAGCTTGGCCGCGACCTTCTGAGTTTTGGCACGCCGATCCTGGTGCTTGGCGATCCGGCGCAGCTACCGCCGATCTCGGGCGGCGGCTTTTTCACCGAGCATGAGCCGGATGTGCTCTTGACCGAAATCCACCGCCAGGCGCGCGACAATCCGATCATCCAGCTGGCGCTCGACGTGCGCGAGGGCCGCGAGTTCATGCGTGGCGACTACGGCACCGCGCAGGTCATCGGCAAGGAGGACGTCACCCAGGAGCTGGTGCTGAAGGCGGACCAGGTGTTGGTCGGCACCAACCGCACACGCCGCCGCTACAATCAGCGCCTGCGCGAGCTGAAGGGTTTCAATGCCGATTATCCGCAGGCCGGCGACAAGCTGGTCTGCCTGCGCAACGACCCCGCCAAGGGCCTGCTCAACGGTTCGCTGTGGAAGGTGATGACCTCGTCGCGCGAGACGGTGAAGCCGGGTATCAACCTTCTGGTCTCGCCCGAGGAGGACGATCCCGACCGCGGCGTCGCCAAGATCAAGCTGCTCAAGTCGGCTTTCGAGGATCCGGACGCCGATATCCCCTGGCAGCAGAAGAAGCGCTTTGACGATTTCGACTATGGCTACGCGCTGACCGTGCACAAGGCGCAGGGTTCGCAGTGGAACGACGTCGTGCTGTTCGACGAGAGCTGGGCGTTCAAGGAAACCCGCCAGCGCTGGCTTTATACCGCCATCACGCGGGCGGCAGAGCGGCTGACGATTGTTAGATAACTGGCGTTGGATAGCTGGCGTTAGATAGCCGGCGTCAGGTAGCAGCCGGCGCAGCAGGGCTGAGTGGCGTCGCACCCAGCCATTGCCAGGCATCCGCTTCGTCCTCGGCCGCGAAGTGCCTGAACTCGATGGGTGGCGAAGCCGGAAGGAAGTTCCGCGCATCCGCTATCCAGTCCGGCTCACCGATCGTCGCGCACCGGGCGATATGCTCTAGCGCATGAACCGTACCTTGTTTCAGCGTCTCGTCGTCCATATCGATCCAGTCGACGCCCTCATGGTCGACCAGCCGCACCAAGACGTCGATCCTCGGGTGCAGCGCGTAGGCAGCCTCCAGCAATCCGAACAGATTTTCGCCGTCGGCTGCCGATACATGGCCGACGACGTCGATGGCGAAAAGGTCCTCACGGTCGGTTTCGAGGCGGCGGATCGCGGGCACGGATTGGAGAAAATTCATTGGCTGGGTTCCCCCTTGCGAGCAGATGTCATCACTGGAACACCCGAAAGCCCCTGTCTGTTCCCATCAAAGGCAGTATAGATGCGCTGCACAAACAGCCGGACCTCACGCCATGCCCGCGAAACTCTCGGTCAATCTCAACGCCATCGCCATGCTGCGCAACCGCCGCGACCTGCCGTGGCCGAGCGTCACCGGGCTCGGCCGCCTGGCGCTGGCGGCCGGCGCGCACGGGCTGACGGTTCATCCGCGGCCCGACGAGCGCCACACCAGGCATTCCGACCTGCCGGAGATCCGGGCGCTGATCGACGACGAGTTTCCCAAGGCGGAATTCAACATCGAGGGCTACCCGACCGAGGATTTTCTGGCGCTTGTGGAAAGACACCAGCCGGAGCAGGTGACGCTGGTGCCCGACGATCCGGCGCAGGCGACATCGGACCATGGCTGGAACTTTGCCGCCGAGGCGGCGTTCCTTATCCCGATCGTCAAGCGTCTGAAAAAAGGGGGCTTCCGCGTGTCGCTGTTTTCCGATCCGGATCCCACCGGCGTCAATGCCGCGCGCGACACCGGCGCCGACCGCATCGAGCTCTATACCGGGCCCTACGGCAGCTATCATTCCGATTCCGCCAAGGCGCGGAAGGAGCTGGAAAGATTGGGAAAAACCGCGGATGCCGCACTCGCCGCCGGGCTCCAGGTCAATGCCGGGCACGATCTGGTGGTGAACAACCTTCCGGCATTGGCAAAGCGCATTCCGGCATTGGCCGAAGTGTCTATCGGACACGGGTTGACAGCCGATGCGTTGGAGTATGGCATGGCCGGCACGGTGGGGCGGTTTCTGAAGGCTTGCGGTTGGTAGCGGTGGTAGGCTCGTGTCGAAGGTGATATCGCATGACAGCAAGCAAGGCGCACCGCGCGGTGATCGGGGAGTAGTCGATGGCTCTTTCCAGCATCGGTAGCGAGGCTGAACCCGTCGAACAACCGAACCACTCCCAAACTGAACAGCACAGCACCAAAGTTCTGATGCTGGGCGCGCTTGGCGTCGTCTATGGCGATATCGGCACCAGCCCGATCTATGCCTTCCGCGAGGCGCTTCACGCTTCGCCTGGTACCGACACGCGTATAGATGTCCTGGGCGTGCTGTCGCTGATCGTCTGGGCGCTGACGATTATCGTCACCATAAAATACGTCGCTTTCGTGCTTCGCGCCGACAACAAGGGCGAGGGCGGCACGCTGTCCCTGATGGCGCTGGCGCGCAGCGCCTATCCAAAAGGCGCCAAGCTTATCCTCGGCATCGGACTTTGCGGGGCGTCGCTTTTTTTCGGAGACGCTATCATAACTCCGGCCATTTCCGTGCTGTCGGCAGTTGAGGGCCTGGAAGTGGTGACACCGACGCTGGAGGCCTATGTCGTTCCGATCACCTTGGTCATCCTGGCATTTCTGTTCTCCGTGCAGCGCTTCGGCACGGGGAAGGTGGCGGCAGTATTCGGGCCGGTGACGGCGCTATGGTTCCTGGCCATCGGCGTTTCCGGGCTCTACCATCTGATGGATGATCCTTCGGTGCTGTTGGCGATCAACCCGTATTATGCGATCGCCTACTTAGCCGGCACGCCGACCGCCGCTTTCGTGACCGTTGGTGCAGTGTTCCTGGCGGTAACGGGGGCCGAGGCGCTTTATGTCGACCTTGGACATTTCGGGCGCAAGCCGATCGTGCTCGCGTGGTTTTCCGTGGTGTTTCCTTGCCTGCTGCTCAACTACTTCGGCCAGGGCGCCTTTGTATTGGCGAATGGCGGCAGGCCGACCAATCCATTCTTCGAGATGTTGCCGGATTGGGCGCTGATGCCAATGGTCGGCTTGGCAACGGCCGCCACCGTGATCGCCAGTCAGGCGGTGATCTCGGGTGCTTTTTCGCTGGCACGTCAGGCAGTGCAACTCAACCTGCTGCCCCGCATCGAGGTGCAGCACACGTCCGAAATGCAGAGCGGCCAGATTTATATGCCGCGCGTCAACCTGCTCATCGCCATGGGAGTGATGCTGCTGGTTGTCGGCTTCGGCAGCTCGAGTTCGCTGGCTTCCGCTTACGGAATTTCGGTGACCGGCGAGATGCTGATGACAACCATTCTGCTGTTCGTTGTCATGCGCAATTTGTGGAAATGGCAGCTTGGGCTCGCCCTGGCATTGGCGCTGCTGTTCGGCACCATCGACATGGGTTTCTTCCTGGCGAATGTCGTCAAGATCGTGGAAGGCGGATGGGTGTCAATATCCGTTGCCTGCCTCATGGGGCTGATCATGACCACCTGGATACGCGGCAGCCGCTATCTCTTCGACAAGACCCGGCGCAACGAAATCCCGCTCGATTTCCTCGCCGGCAATCTGCTGAAGAAGAAGCCGCAGCTGGTGTCCGGCACCGCCGTGTT
>NZ_JAMYSN010000031.1:0-62850 GCF_040321955.1 Mesorhizobium sp. M0217
GCGCTGCGGCGGACGCATAGAGGGAGAGAAGTGTCACCTATGTATCCGGTTCAAAGTGTTACCCATCTATCGGCTGGACACCGGCAGGCGGATGAGGGGCAGCGCCAGCCTCTGAAATGATTGCCTTGTTGCCTAAGCCCTTGCGCCCTGTGCAGCGCGGCATACCTATAGAGGATACTGCCCACGCATATCTGCCAGGATGACCGCATGCCGATCGATCCCGTTTCCCCGCTCTTGCGCTCCGTCGTTGGCGTGCGCGCCATGGTTCCCGACGATGCCTTCACGGCCAATGCCCTGGGCACGCGCCGGGAAGGCAGCGGCGTCGTCATCCGCGGCGACGGGCTGGTGCTCACCATCGGCTATCTCATCACCGAGGCCGAGGAGGTCTGGCTGACCGACCAGGACGGCCGCGTCGTGCCGGCACATGCGCTGGCCTATGACCAGGAGACAGGCTTCGGCCTGGTGCAGGCGCTGGCGCCGCTCGGCCTGCCGGCGGTGGCGCTGGGCGACGCGTCAAAGGCCAATATCGGCGACCCCGTGGTCTTTGCCGACGGCACCGGCCGCTCGGTCAAGGCGCACATCGTCACCAAGCAGGAATTCGCCGGCTATTGGGAATATCTGCTTGACGAGGCGATCTTCATTGCCCCGGCGCACCCGTCCTGGGGCGGCGCGGCACTCATCGGCCAGGATGGCAGCCTGCTCGGCATCGGTTCGCTGCTTTTGCAGATGAGCCGCAACGGCGAGGTCGCCGACATCAACATGGTCGTGCCGATCAACCTTCTGACCCCGATCCTCGACGATCTGCTGACGCGCGGCCAGGTGGCGAAGCCGCCGCGCCCATGGCTCGGCGCCTTCTCGGCCGAGTCGAACGGTGCGGTCGTGGTGATGAGCGTCGCCGAAGGCGGCCCCGCCGCCAAGGCCGGCCTGCGCCAGGGCGACATCATCTCCGACGTGCGCGATGGCGAGGTCGACGGGCTCGCCGATTTCTACCGAAAGCTATGGCAGAATCCGGCGGGTTCGGAGATTCCTCTCAGGGTCGTGCGTGACGGTCGTGAGACTTGGCTGCGAGTGAAATCCGCCGACCGAAACAGCTTTTTGAAGAAACCGCATCTGCAGTGAAGGCCAATCTCCCCCCAAGTGGGGGAGATGCCCGGCAGGGCAGAGGGGGGCGCGAAGGATCGCGACCTCTCGATCTGTTTTCTGACAAGAATCGCGGGATAAACGTGGCAGACACTGGCCGGTGCGTTGGCGGGACAGCGGCCCCCTCTGGCCTGCCGGCCATCTCCCCCACGAGGGGGGAGATTGGCTGCCCCCTCAATCCCCGCATACCCTAAAAGGCGTCCCCGTGTCCCACTCCGCGAAGGGCACGACCTGGCCTTCGACAGACACGATACTGTTCACCTTGCTGTCATCATCCTGCGTCTGCATACTTTTGCCCTTGCCGGTCAGCACGTCGTAGTCGCAGCTGCTGTAGACGACAACGGACTGGTATTTGTAATGGTCATAGGCAACGCCGGCGACGACGAAGGCCTCGTTGCGCCAGGCGATGGTCAGCGTCATGTCGGTCCGCTCGCCGGGGCCGATCAGCCCCGGCAGATAGATCTTGATCGAGCCGTTGGGCAGCAAGGTCAACTCCGGTTCGATGCCGGAGCCCTCATAATGCGGCTGGTCGTAGTCGTTCCATTCGCCGTAGACCTGCTCATGCACGACGCCGGCGGGTTTCAGAAAATTGTACTTTTTGTCCCTCAGGAAGAAATGCATGTCCATGGTATCGTCTTCGGGCTCGGTCTCGACGATCATCGCCAGATCGGCGGCGCCGTCCCCATTGAAGTCGCCGGTCAGCGCGGTGATGATCTTCTGGGTTTCGATGGGTTCGGCGAGCGCCGAGGCCGGCAGCAGAAGGATGAGGCCGAGTAACATCGATCGCATGGCATTTCCCCCGAATTGCAGTCTGCCTTGCCCGGCTCGACCAGCCGGGAAACTGCCATGAGCGTCGGCTTGGGCGCAAGCCGGCTCGCAATAGGCTAGGGGGTATCGACGCCGCTGACGGAAACTGGCATCGACAGCCGATACAGCCGGCCCGGCAACAACGAGGTGATGATGGCGCCGTTCAAGGTCGATCCCGACAAGGTTCATGAATTCCCCGATCCCGACAGTTTTTACGCCTGGCTGCGCGAAAATCATGCCGGCGAGAGCGAGGTCTGGATCAAGGTCCACAAGGTCGGCTCGGGCCTCGCCTCGATCACGCCGAAGCAGGCCATCGACGTGGCGCTGTGCTTCGGCTGGATCGACGCCATACGCAAGCCGCTCGACGACAAGAGCTTTCTGCAGCGCTACACGCCGCGCGGCAAGAAGAGCATCTGGAGCAAGATCAACATCGACAATGTCGCCCGCCTGGTCGAGGAGGGCCGCATGACCGAACACGGGCTGAAACAGGTCGAGGCGGCCAAGGCCGACGGCCGCTGGGACCGCGCCTATGCCTCAGGCAAGGACATGAAGATCCCTGACGATCTGCAGGCCGCCATCGACGCCGAGCCGAAGGCGAAGGAGATGCTGGCAAAGCTTTCCGCCCAGAACCGGTTCGCGCTGGCGTTTCGAACGCACAACATGAAGTCGGAGGCGGGGCGCAGGAAGAAGATCGAGGCTTTTGTCGAGATGCTGAAGCGCGGCGAGACGATCTATCCGCAGAAGCGGTGAGGCGACGGCAAGCGGCTGCCATGGCGCGCGCAGCTAAAAACCCGCGTGTGAGGTTCTGGCCTCCCTTTCTCGGACATAACCTATTGTTTTTACCGTATTTTCCACTCGGCGTGTGGATGATAGCTGCGATAGTGGAAAAACATAGCAACATATTGTTAATTAAGAGTTTTCCACTATGTTAACTTGATCCTGGCTTAAGAGTGGAAAACGATGCTGAGAGAGTTGACCGGCGAGCAGCGGCGCCAACTCATAGATACGCAACAGGTCTACGAGGCCTGGCAGCGTGCTGATGACCAGCGCCAAAGGCGCTTTGCAGGCAGCATGCGCTGGGTTGAGCGCAGCGGTGCTGAATACCTGCTGCGGAAGGTCCGGCAGGTCGAGAATTCACTCGGGCCGAAAAGCAGCCAGACGGAGAAGGCGTTCGCTGCGTTTTCCGAGGGCAGGGTGCAGAACAAGGATCTGCTGGCAGGTCTGGCCGATCGCCTGAACGGCCTGGCGAAAGTCAATGTGGCAATGGGGTTGGGCAGGGTACCGGCCATCGCCGCACGGATATTGCGGCGGTGCGCCGAAACAGACCCGCTGGGCAAGCAGTTGCTGGTCGTCGGCACGAATGCGCTGTTCGCTTACGAGGCTCTGGCGGGCGTCCAGATCACCAGCGGTCTCACGGCAACCGGCGACATCGACCTGCTCTTCGATTCCCGACGCCGCATCAGCTTCGTGACCGGCGAGAGGGTAAGCCAGTCCGGCCTGATAGGCGTGTTGCGTAAAGTGGACAGGTCCTTCAAGCCGCTCCAGCCCCGGGCCTTCAGGGCAGCGAACCGTGATGGCTATCTGGTCGACCTGATCCGTCCGCGGGCAAGACATGTCCTCAAGGACAACGCCACTACCTCGATTACACAGCTTGCCGACGACCTCGACAGCGCACCCATGAAGGGGCTGCAATGGCTCATCAACGCCCCGAAGGTGGAGGCTGTGGCGATCGATGAGCGTGGCTATCCCGTAAGCATGCCGACGGTCGACCCTCGAATGTTCGCTCTGCACAAGGCTTGGCTGGCCACGCGGCCTGATCGGTCTGCGGTCAAGGCAATGAGAGATCGTGAACAGGCGGAAGCGGCTGCACGCATTGCCCACGGGCTATCTTGCGCTTCCGCTGGACAGCGAGCATCTCAAAGGGCTTCCGGGGGCACTGCTGGACGCTGCGGCCGCAACGCTCTCTCTGCCTGGCCCGAGCGGCTTTTCCGAAGACTCTCCAATTGAGCCCGACTGGTAGCGGCCGCGCTAGCACGCCATGCTACGAAAATAGCATTCTCGCCTCGCGAAATGTGATGCTACGGTTCCCGGCGCACCCAGGGCGGAGGGGTTGCCAAGAGGAGAAGTGGCGGGCGCTGGCCCGGATTTCAGCGAGAACCGGACGGAGTTGTTGAACCATTGCAAGGCCGCCGCGTTTTCCAGCGTCGGCCACAAGGGAGGAACCACCTGTGAAAGCATCCTATCTCGTCTCAGCCGTGCTGCTTGCGGCGACTGCGATGCCGGCGGCGGCCGGCGAAATTTCCGACGGCAAGGTCAAGATCGGCATCCTCAACGACCAGTCGGGCGTCTATGCCGATTTCGGCGGCAAATGGTCGGTCGAGGCCGCCAGGATGGCGGTCGAGGATTTTGGCGGCAAGGTGCAGGGCGCGCCAATCGAGATCGTCAACGCCGATCACCAGAACAAGCCCGACATTGCCTCCAACATTGCGCGCCAGTGGTACGACACCGAGCAGGTCGACGCGATCATGGAACTGACGACATCCTCGGTGGCGCTCGCCGTCCAGGGGTTGTCCAAGGAAAAGAAGAAGATCGACATCGTTACCGGAGCGGCATCGGCCGACCTGACCGGCAAGCAATGCTCGCCCTACGGTTTCCACTGGGCTTACGATACCCACTCGCAGGCGGTCGGCACCGGCGGCGCGCTTGTGCAGCAGGGCGGCGACAGCTGGTATTTCATCACCGTCGACTATGCCTTCGGCTATTCGCTGAAGGAGCAGACCTCAAAGGTTGTTGAGGCAAGCGGCGGCAAAGTGCTGGGCGAGGTGCGTTACCCCTTGGGATCGACGGATTATTCCTCCTTCCTGCTGCAGGCGCAGTCCTCCGGCGCCAAGGTTATCGGCCTTGCCAATGCCGGCCTCGAGACCTCCAATACCATCAAGCAGGCGGCCGAGTTCGGCATCGTCGCCGGCGGCCAGCGGCTGGCAGCACTTCTGTTCACGCTTGCCGAGGTGCACGGCCTCGGACTGCAGGCGGCGCAGGGCGTGGTGCTCACCGAAGGGTTTTACTGGGACCGCGACGACAAGAGCCGCGACTTCGCCGGGCGCTTCTTCAAGCGCACCAACCGCATGCCCAACATGATCCAGGCCGGCACCTATTCGGCGGTGCTGCAATATCTCAAGGCCATCGACAAGGCCGGCACCGACGAGACCGAGGCGGTCGCCAAGCAACTCCATGAAATGCCCGTCGACGACATCATCAACGCCAACGGCAAGGTACAGGCCGACGGCTCGATGGTGCACGACATGTATCTCTATCAGGTCAAAAAGCCCGAGGAGTCGAAGAAGGACTGGGACTACTACACCTACCTTGCGACCATTCCGGGCGACAAGGCCTTCATCAAGGCTGAAGACAGCGGCTGCCCGCTCGTCACCAAGTGACGCTGGCGCAAGCCGTGGCCGTCCAGCCGGACGGTGCCGAAATCAAGCCGCGGGTGGTGCTCTCCGCCCGCGGCCTGCGGCGCGATTTTGCCGGTTTCGTCGCCGTCAACAATGTCGACCTCGACGTCCATCACGGCCAGATCCATGCACTGATCGGGCCGAACGGCGCCGGCAAGACGACGATCTTCAACCTCTTGACCAAGTTCCTGCAGCCGAGCAGCGGCAGGATCGAACTGTTGGGCAACGACATCACCCGCACCGCGCCGGCCAGGGTGGCGCGCATGGGTCTCGTCCGCTCGTTCCAGATATCGGCGATCTTTCCGCATCTGAGCGTGCTCGACAATGTCCGCGTCGCCTTGCAGCGGCCGAGCGGGCTCGGCTTCCAGTTCTGGCGCTCGCTGGCCGCGCTTGACCAACTGACTCCACGGGCGCGCGAACTGCTTGCCGTCGTCGGTCTCGACGATGTCGCGCATCGTCCGGCCGGCGATCTCTCCTATGGCCGAAAGCGCGTGCTCGAGATCGCCACCACGCTGGCGCTCGACCCGAAAGTGCTGCTGCTCGACGAGCCGATGGCCGGCATGGGGCACGAGGATGTCGGCGTCATTTCCGGCATCATCCGCTCGCTGGCAACGGACCGCGCCGTGCTGATGGTCGAGCACAATCTCACCGTCGTCGCCGACCTCTGCGACTGGATCACCGTCATGCAGCGCGGCCAGGTGCTCGCCGCCGGCGACTACGCGACGGTGAGCAACGATGAGCGCGTCAGGGTCGCCTACATGGGGACCGAGCAGGGGGACCGAGCATGAGTGAGCCGCTGCTTGCCGTGCGCGATCTCCATGCCTGGTATGGCGAGGGCCATGCGCTGCATGGCGTCAACCTCGACGTTTTTCGCGGTGAGACCGTGACGCTGCTCGGCCGCAACGGCGTCGGCAAGACCACAACGCTGCGCGCCATCATGGGGCTGGTCCGCAAGCGCAGCGGCAGCGTCGCCTTCGATGGCAGCGACCTGATGCGCCTGCCGCTGCATCGTGTTGCCCATCGCGGCATCGGCTTCGTGCCGGAGGAACGCGGCATCTTCGCCACGCTCACCGTCGACGAGAACCTGATCCTGCCGCCGGTGGTGGCCAAGGGCGGCATGAGCGTCGACGAGATCTTCGATCTCTTTCCCAACCTCAAGGAGCGCCGCAACAGCCCCGGCACCAAACTCTCCGGCGGCGAACAGCAGATGCTGGCCATCGCCCGCATCCTGCGGACGGGCGTGCAGATGCTGCTGCTCGACGAGCCGACCGAGGGCCTGGCGCCGGTCATCGTCCAGCGCATCGGCGAACTGCTGGCGACCTTGAAAAAGCGCGGCATGACCATCCTGCTCGTCGAGCAGAATTTCCGCTTCGCCGCCCGCATCGCCGACCGCTTCTATCTGATGGAGCATGGCAAGGTGGTGGAGGGTTTTGCCGTAAGCGAGCTTGCCGCTCACACGCAACAGCTGCACGAGGTGTTGGGGGTATGATGACGACAGCCCACGGCAGTACCCCCACCCCGCTGCTGCGCAGCGACCCTCCCCACAAGGGGGAGGGTGGAGGGCCACCGCCCTACCTCCCCCTTGTAGGGAGGTCGGACCGAAGGTCCGGGTGGGGTACGTGCCGCACAGACGCATCCCGCTTGCAACACCCTCGGTGACGCCATGACCATGATCTTCGGCATCCCCGTCCAGGCCTTGCTCGGCCAGATGCTGGTCGGGCTGATCAACGGCTCCTTCTACGCCATGCTGAGCCTCGGCCTGGCCGTCATCTTCGGCCTGCTGCGGATCATCAATTTCGCCCATGGCGCACTCTATATGCTCGGCGCCTTCATCGGTTACCTGCTGCTCGTCCATCTCGGCATCGGCTACTGGCCGGCGCTGCTCCTGGTTCCGCTCATCGTCGGCGTCTTCGGCATGGCGGTCGAGCGCGTGGCGCTGTCGCGGCTCTACCGCCTGGATCCGCTCTACGGGCTGCTGTTCACCTTCGGACTGGCGCTGGTCATCGAAGGCGTGTTCCGTTTCTACTACGGCGTGTCGGGCAACCCTTATGCCGTTCCGGCGCAGCTTGCCGGCGGCACCAATCTCGGCTTCATGTTCCTGCCCAACTATCGCGGCTGGGTGGTGGTGGCCTCGCTCATTATCTGCATCGGCACCTGGCTCCTGATCGAAAAGACCAGGCTCGGCTCCTATCTGCGCGCCGCGACCGAAAATCCCGAGCTGGTGCAGGCCTTCGGCGTCAACGTGCCGCTGCTGCTGACGCTCACCTATGGGCTCGGCGCGGCGCTCGCCGGCCTTGCCGGTATTCTCGCCGCACCCGTCTATCAGGTCAGCCCGCTGATGGGCTCGGATCTCATCATCGTCGTGTTCGCCGTCGTCGTGGTCGGCGGCATGGGCTCGATCCTCGGCGCCATCGTCACCGGCTACATGCTCGGCCTCGCCGAGGGCCTGACCAAGGTGTTCTATCCCGAGGCGTCGAACCTCGTCGTCTTCGTCATCATGGCGGTCGTGCTGCTCCTGCGCCCCGCCGGCCTGTTCGGAAGGGACGCCTGAGATGAGCGAGGCAGCCCTTCACGACCAGCGCACCGCCGCCTCCGTGCGGCTTGAGCGGGTATTGCTGGCATTGGCCATACTGGCGCTGATAGCCGCGCCCTTCTTCGTCTATCCGATCTTCCTGATGAAGATGCTGTGCTTCGCGCTGTTTGCCTGCGCCTTCAACCTGCTGCTCGGCTACACCGGGCTGCTGTCGTTCGGCCACGCCACCTTCTACGGCGCCGCCGCCTATTTCTGCGCCTACGCCGTCAAGGCATGGGGCTGGCCGCCCGAGGCCGGCATCCTGCTCGGCACCGCCGGCGCGGCCGTGCTCGGCCTGGTCATGGGCTTCCTCGCCATCCGCCGGCAAGGCATCTATTTCTCGATGATCACGCTGGCGTTGGCGCAGATGTTTTATTTCTTCTGCGTCCAGGCGCCGTTCACCGAAGGCGAGGACGGCATACAGGGCGTGCCGCGCGGGCATCTGTTCGGCATCGTCGATCTCAACGTCACGCTCAACATGTATTTCGTCGTGCTTGCCGTCTTCCTCATCGGCGTCTTCGCCGTCTGGCGCATCGTCAACTCGCCCTTCGGCATGATCCTGCGCTCGATCCGCGAGAACGAGAACCGCGCCATCTCGCTGGGCTATTCGGTCGGCCGCTACAAGCTCGCCGCCTTCGTCATGTCGGCAGCCCTTGCCGGGCTTGCCGGCGCCACCAAGGCGATCGTCTTCCAGTTCGCGACGCTGACCGACGTCACCTGGCAGATGTCGGGCGAGGTGATCCTGATGACGCTGCTCGGCGGCATCGGCACCATGGTCGGGCCGGTCGTCGGCGCTGGCCTCGTCGTCGGGCTGGAAAACACGCTCGCCACCTCCGGCTTCCCGGTGACCATCGCCACCGGCCTGATCTTCATGATCTGCGTGCTGGTCTTTCGCCGCGGCATCGTCGGCGAGATTTACGCGCGCTGGCTTTCACCAGGCAATGGCCGCGATCAATAGGTGATGGTCACCACCACCGTGTCGGTGTAGACGCCGGCCGAGGGCGTCGTCTGCGGCGGCACGCGGCCATAGACGGTGAGCGCCTGGGCCGTACCGGTTCCGGTGCCGGCCACCGTGCTTCCCGGCGTTCCGGCGTCACCCCAGGGCTGCGAGCGCGCCAGATCCTTGTAGAGGCCGTAGGTGACCCTCTCGGCGCCCTTCGACATTTTGCGGGTGGTCGGCGTGCCCCCTGTCGTGCCGCCATTGAGCGAAACCGTGTACGCGGTAGACGGGGTGCAGGTGACCGTAACCTGGCCGGCGGCATCGACATTGGCGTCGAGCACCCCCTTGGGGCCGAAATCGATGTTCTGGGTGGCGACCAGGCAGTTTGCCGCGACCGTGGCGTTGATGGTGAAGGTCGGACTGGTGCCCAAGTTGCCCGCGCCGGTGTTGCAGCTGCTGCTCAACAGGGTTGTCCGGGAGCGGAACTCGAGTTGCCCGCCCGAAAATGTCGACAGATAAGTGCCCGGCGGAACGGTCGCCTGGCCGCCGGGAACCCGGCCATAGAGCGTCAGGGTGTCGATTGAGTTGCCGAAGAGATTGGGGCTCAGCAGCAGCGGTGGCGGGCGCGAGGCATAGGCCCAGTTATAGGTGCCCCAGACAACGCTCATTGCGGGGTCCGAATAGAGTTGATAGTTGAGGCTGTTGACGCCGCTCGCCATCTGCCGGGCCGCCGCCGAGGTTGCACCGCCGGTGCCGGCGGCAATATGCGGACAGACCAGGACGGGCAGCAGCAATGGCAAACTGCCGCTGCAAGTCGCGGTGAAGGTGGCTGTCGATGTCGCCGCGGTGCCCGACAGCGTGTCGATGATGCCGAAATTCAAACTGGTGACGGTGTAACTGCAGCTCTGCGCCCGGGCGAGCGACGGGAGCAGCACCAGCAGCAGGGCGATGATTACGGCGCGCAGCATTTTTCCTCCAGCTCTCATTGGCACACCACGTTCCCGATCACCACTTGCCGGCCGCGCGCCGCCTCGAAGGGAAACTCTGCCCGGCATGAACCGCCGTCAGCGCGCTCGACCTGCACTGAATTCTGCTTGCCGAGGCCCTTGATATAGGCCTGCCCGTCATAGCCGACGACGAAGTCTTCGGTGCCGCCATCGACGCGTCCCGACAGTCCGGCTTCGAGCGGCGTTCCGCTCGAGTCGACCAGCGTCACCAGCGCGGCCTGCGCCGCCTCGGACACGCCGAACTTCAGCACGACGCCGTTGCGGTCGGCTGGGACGACGGTCTCCTTGGTAGCCGGGACATCCGCGTCGACTGGTAGATTCTTCGGGTCGATGGAGACCGTGTTCAGCTCATAGGAGTTGAGGCCGGTGACCAGGATGCGGCCTTTGCTGTCGGTCCTGCCTACCGGCCGGTTCTGATGCAAGACCTCGACATCAGGCGTGCCGACATCGACGACGGCAAAGGCATCGTCGATGCGGTTGGTGGCGAACACCCCGCCGCCTGCGACCGCAATGGCGCCGTCCATCTGGCCGGTCACGCGAAAGTCCTTGTCGAATTGCTGGGCGCCGGCCTCAAAACGCGCAAACGACGCGCGGTAGCTCACCGCTGCCGAACGGTTGGGAACCTCGCCTTCGGAGGTGCGCAGCCGCCAGCCGATGCTGCCGTCCTCGGCCCGCTCCGATTTGGCGAGGTCGGCCACGACATTGAGGCCGTCAGGCCCATGCTCGACACCCGTCGACGCCATGACGTCGTCATTGAACGGGATCGAAATCCCCGCAAAGATGCCATAACTGTCGCCGTCGTCGAGATCGGCGAAGGCCGTGGCATAGAGCGTGCTGCGCTTGAAGATCTCCTGACTATAGGAGAGGCCGACGATCTGGCTGGTCTCGCCTTCGGCATCCTTGAGGTGGGTATAGGAGAAGTTGAGGCTGGAGAAGTCGATCGGCATCGGCACGCTGAGCGTCACCTGGTCGACCGCCCGCGGCACGCCGGCGCTGAAACGGGTGAAATCATCGGGATCGAGTATGACCGGCTGTGCCGTCACCGAAGCGATATCTTCAAAGCCGCCGAATGACCGCTGCATGCGGGCGTTGATCGCCCAGCCGTCATAACCGAACTCGGCCCTGGCATCGACCAGCGACCCGGTGCGTCCGTCATGATGGCTGCCGGCGACGGCCAGCGAAGCTGCGCCATATGCCCCGAGCGGGAAGGCAGCACCTATGCCGCCATTGATCAGATCGGCGCCGCCCTCGGCATGGGCTTCCAATGTCAGCCGGTCGGTCACGCCGTAACGCGCGCTGGCGACCCCCATGACGCGGCTGTCATAATCGTCGGAGGAGATGCCGAAATTGCGCCGCGCCATCCCTGCCTCGACGGAAAAGTCGAGCAGTCCCTGGCGCAGCAGCATGCTGGAGGCATAGAACGGCAAGGTGGCCGTGGTCTCGCGGCCCAGGCTGTCGCGCAGCACCACCTGCGCCTGTCCTGCGCCCGTGAACACCGGCAGATTGGTGACCTGGAACGGCCCGGGCTGGATGTCGCCGGAATAGGTGCGCACGTTCTGCGTATAGACCTCCAGCGTCGACGGCACCGCCGCGGTGCCGCCGAAGGAGGGCAGGGGTAGCGTCACCAGGTCCGATCGCAGGTGGAAGTTGCGTTGCGCCTGGATGCCGCCGAGATAGACCGGACGCGTCCACGACAATCCACCGGAGATGAAGTCGCCGGCCCGATAGGTCATCAGCCGGTCGGGGTCGGAATAACTCCATGTCGTGTTGAGCCGCGTGAAGCCGCCCAGCCTGCCGTCGGAATAGCCGGCGATGAAGGATTGGCTGAGCGTTCCATAGGGGCTGAACACGCGCGCATCGAAGCCGCCGGAAACGCCCTGGAACAGCTCGACGTCCTTGTCGAACAATGTGTTGGAGCTGGCAAACAGCGAATAGTTGAGAACCGCGCCCAAGCCCGATTGCGGCGCCGGCCGGTCCTGCAAGCGCAAGCCGAGATCGACCATGCGCGCCTCGCGGCTGTCATTGGCGGCGGTGACGTAGAGGCGCTGCGCCGCTTCGTCGATCTGAAACGACACATCCGCCAGCTGGTCGAGCCTGACCAGGCCGTCGGTGTCTACAGCGCCCTGCGGCGGCTTCAGCCCGAGCTCCTTCAGCTCTAGCGGCGTCGATGCCAGGCCGCCATCCGGCATCTGGGTGAAGCTGCCGATCAGTTTGGTCGAGACGTCGTTGATGAACACCTCTAGATAAAGGCTGCGGCCGGCTTGCTGGCCAGGGTCTTCAGGGTTCGTCACGGCCGGCAATTCTTGCGCGTTCACCGCCGAGAAAGGTGTGAAAATCGCGAGCGCGACGACTAGCGCGATCCTATTTGCCCTTGACGGCAACTTTGGCATCGAAGGGTCCAAGATCGCTCTGTGCCTTCAAAAGCACCGAGCCCGCGGACAGTGATTTGCTGCTGCCGATCGGCCACTGCATGGTCGCGCCGCCCAGGACATAACCGACGAGTCCGTTTCGGCTGCCAAGCTTCTTGCCGTTCTGGGTCAGGGATAGGTTGGACAGGCGGAGGCGACTTTCGCCGGTATTGCTGGCTGTCAGCACAAGACTGCCGCCCTTGCGCGAAACACTCCAGGCGACTGCCGGCGCGGCGGCATCGGCGTCGCGGAAAAACACCGGGACCGAATAGCGAAGCGCGAGCGCGACCGTACCGGCCTTCTTGCGTGAGGGGTCCGGCAGTTCGTCGACGATGACGCGGTAGCTTTCCTCGGCCCGCACCGGCGCCTTCGACACGCGCACGACGCGAACCACGTATTGGGCATTGGGTCCGAGTTTGGTCGATGGTGGGCTGGCGACCACGTCCGTGGTCGGCGTCAGCGTTTCGATGCCGCCGGCCTGGCTCCATGCGAAGACCCGGATCTGCACATTGATCGGCCGCTTGGCGTCATCGTTGGCGAGGTTGAGAACCGCCGCGCTGTCGGGAGCGATCAGTTCGAGGCCTGTCGGCGCTACTCTCAGCGAGGCAGCGTGTGACGTCCCGGCGCAGAGCAATAAAAGAGCCGTGGCGCCAATGCATGAAAGCATGGATCGCATGGTCTTCCTCGTAATTGGTGCCGATAATCAGTAGGTTAGGGTGACCTGAACGATGTCCGCATAGTCGCCCGCCACCGGTGTCGGCTGGATCGGAACGCGCCCGTAGACCGTGAGGCTCTGGACGCTGCCATTGCCGGTTCCCGCTTGCGTGTCGGTGCCGGATGTGATGCCCCAGACCTGCGCATGGCCGCCATCCTGGTAAAGACTATAGTTGACCACCGCTGCGCCCGGCCCGGTCATCTTGCGACTCCCGACGGTTGTGCCCGCGCCATTTCCGAGACCCAGACCCACGACGTAGGTCTGTCCGGCGGTGCATTGCACGCCAATGGTGCTGGTCTGGTCCACATTGGTATCAATGATACCGTGCGAACCGAAAATAAGATCGCTAGCCGTCAGGATCTTGCATTCGTTTGTGATCGTGATCTTCACGTTAAAGTTGGTGGTCAAGACGGTGGAGGTCGCGGGAAGGGTTGCAAGCAGCGACCCACCCAGCAGCAGCGCGTATTTTAGCAATCTCATGCGATGGCCCTCCGTCGGGGCAGATCGTTCTTCGCAAAACGGTCTTGACCCGGATTTCACCCCTACAGCTCCTCCGCTGCATGCTTCGCAAGACATCAACGGTACAGTAATGTCACAAGCGAACTGTGCAATTATTATTACAACTTAGATTCGGATTGCGACAGCGAATAACTTCGGTATGTATCGGATAATTTTGGTTAATATTTGGTTAACAGAGATGAAATGGACATTTTTCCAAAGTGAAAGTTCGTCTGTCGATAATTTATTTTAGTTCTCGTGCGGAAAAGGCGAAAATATCTGGCAAATCATCTTAATTTTGTAGAGTCTCACCTGCCGTCCTTTATTATCGATATTTCGCGGCGTGCACCGGCGCCAAGCAGCCATCGCCATAGCCGCGCCGGTAGCTGTTCGCGCCTGTCCAAGCCTTGCGGTCGTGCTGACAGGGCCGCATTCGCCAAAACCGTGTTCCGCCCGGCCCAAGCATGGCCGTCCCGGCTGAGATAAATACACCGCCGTCGGATCGCGGCGAAACACATGCGAATCGTTCTTGCCACGCTGGCCCGGATTTCCTTCGGCGGCGCATCGGCCGGACGGGAGATGCGCCTGTTGTCCCTTGGAGCCATGATCCACGGCCGGCAGCCGCGCGGACCGGCTGCCAGACGTCAGAAAAGGAAGAACGATGAAGAAGACCTATGAAAAGCCACAGCTCGAAAAGCGCCAGAAGCTGTCGCGTGTGACCGCTGTCGCCGGCCCATCAGTGACCAGTGAGAGCTGACGCCGTCGACCGGCATCGAACCACCAGCGGACAAGGAGAGCAGTCATGGATCAGCATGCGAACCCGTCACCCGGCTTCAGGCGCAATCCGGGCAAGGTGATCACCGTCGAGCCCTTCAACGGGTGTGTCGTCGTGTTTGCAAACGGCACCATCATCGCTTCCTCGGCAAAAGCCAAAATGGTGACCGAGCCGCCCCATCCCTTCTCCTTCTACATCCCGTTCGAGGACATCGACTTCCGGAAGCTCAGGAAGACGGAGCGGTCGACGCTGTGCCCCTACAAGGGCGACTCCAGCTACTGGAACGTGCTGCCGGCGGGTGAAACCGGCAACGACGCGATGTGGGCCTATGAGCAGCCCTTCGACGAGATGGCCGAGATTCGCGCCCACGGCGCCTTCTATCCCGACCGGGTCGCCATCGACGCCACGCCGCGCTAGCGCGTCATGCCTGTCGCCCAAAAGTGCCCAGCGTTTTTGGAGCCGACGACAGGCATGAACAGAGGAATTTTTCAGATCAGCCAAAGCTGTCCTCACCCGGGGGCGCAGCGGTTTTGCGGCAACGGCATGCCGAAACGAAGACAAAAGGTCATGGACGAAAAGCAGAGAGCAATTCTCGACGAAATCCCGCGCCTGCGCCGCTATGCGCGCTCGCTGCTGCGCGACCGCGATTCCGCCGACGATCTCGTCCAGGACTGCCTGGAGCGGGCGCTGCTGCGGCTGGACAACTGGCAGACGGGAGAGAGCCCGCGAAAATGGCTGTTCACGATCATGCATCATCTGTTCATCGACCAGATGCGCAAGGTGAACCGGCGAGGCGAGGCCTCGATGCTGCCGCTGGAGGCCGGCGAGGTGCAGGCCTCTCCCGCCGACCAGCTGGAGAATGTCGCGGCCCGCAAGATCATCGACGCGCTGCAGGCGATCAGCCCCGACCGCCGTGCCGCGCTGACCATGGTCGCCATCGAGGGCTTCTCCTATGCCGAGGCCGCCGAGATGCTCGGCGTGCCGGCCGGCACGCTGATGTCGCGCATCGCGCGCGGCCGTGAGGAACTGCGCGGCCTGCTTGAGGACAATGCGCGCCGCCGCGCGATAAGGATCGTCGAGCCAGGCCCGGGCAGGGCGGTTCCAATCAGGGCGCCAATGGCATGACGAGCCCCAATCGCATGATGACGCCTTACGGCATGGTCCGGCACGATTGCAGGCCTTGTCCGTACTGTGGGCGCGGCGCACCCGGTAACGCTTTCTTCTCTGCTTGCGTGCATAGTGGCGGCGACGGAGTGAGCGAAACCAGGGCATGGCTGAAGAGAAAATACGCAACGGCGAATTCTGGGCGCTTGCGCTCGAACGCGCTCATCTCGGCGTATGGGACTGGGATATTTTGAGCGGCGACTGTTTCTATTCGCCAACCTGGTCGCACATGCTGGGTTATGAGGATGGCGAGCTTGCCAACAGCGACGACCTCTGGCTGAAGCTGACGCATCCCGACGACCGCCAGCGGGCGCTGGCCAGCGGCGAGCGGCACATTTCCGGCCTGACCGCCTCGATCGAGACCGAGCTACGCCTCAAGCACAAGGACGGCCACTGGATCTGGGTGCTGGACCGCGGCGGCATTGTCGAGCGTGACGAGACGGGCAGGCCGGTCAGGCTGATGGGCGTGCAGACCGACATCAGCCGGCAGAAAGAGGCGGAAGCCGAACTGGAGCGGGTCAATGTGCGCTTTCGCCTGGCGCTGGCGGCCAGCGGCACCGGCATCTGGCATCACGATATCGACGCCAACAAGAGCTATTGGGACGCCCGCACCAGGGAGATATTCGGCCTGGTCGCCGACACCGACGAGGTGGCCGCCGACCTCTGGCATTCCTATCTGCACCCCGACGACAAGGATGCCGCAGAGCGCGCCCATCTGGCGCCGCTTTCGACCGACGGCGTCGTCGCCGCGCAATACCGCATCGTCAGGCGCGACGGCGAAATCCGCCATGTCGAATCGCTGGTGCGCTTCATCGCGGCGCCTGAGACAGCGGGCCAGATTCTCGGCACCGTGCGCGATATCACCGAGGACAAGAAACGCGAGCGGGAACTCGCCTACGCCGCTCACCACGATGCGCTGACGGGCCTCTTGAACCGTGCCGCCTTCGACCGGCTGCTGGCCGTGCACATCGCCACCGAGCGGGCTTTGCCGCTGGCGGTGTTTTACGTCGATCTCGACTACTTCAAGGCGCTCAACGACTTCGCCGGCCACGCCGCCGGCGACCTGGCGCTGAAGGGTGTGGCCGCCGGTATTCTGGGCTGCCTGCCGGCATCGGCGCGTGCCGCGCGCCTCGGTGGCGACGAGTTCGCGCTGCTGGTGCCCAATTGCCAATCGGCCAAGGCCGAGGCGCTGGCCGGCGCGATTCTTGCGGCGGTCCGTGACGCCGACCTCGGACTGCCGGCGACCTCGCGAAAACTCGCGGCCAGCATCGGCATCGCCTTCGTCGAGGACACCACCACCACGGTTGCCGATGCGTTGGCCTGCGCCGACGACGCCTGCTATGCCGCCAAGGCGGCCGGGCGCAATCGCTTCGCGGTGTTTTCGGCCGATGCGGCGTCGGGCTCCGGCGGCCTCAACGCTGCGCGTGTCGCCGCCGACACGGTCGACGCCATGGATGAAGGGCGGCTGAAACTGTTCGGCCAGGAAATCCATCTGCTCGGCCAGCCCTGGCAGGAGAGCCGCCATGTCGAGGTGCTGGCGCGGCTTGCCGGGCGCAATGGCAAGCTGATCCCGCCCAACGAATTCATTCCGGTCGCCGAGCGCTTCGGCATTGCCTCGCGGCTGGACCGCTGGATCATCAGGACAGCGCTTTCGCAGCATGGCGAGGCGATGCGCTCAGGCGCCATCTTGCTCGGCTTCAACCTGTCGGCGCAGACGCTGAGCGATCCGCTGCTATGGGATTTCGTCGACGCCGTCATCGCCGAGACCGGGGCGCCGCATTCCGGCATCGGCTTCGAGATCACCGAGACCGCGGCCGTAACCAATTTCGACGCCGCCGAGCAGTTCGTGCGCAAGGCGCGCGAGCGGCAATGCCGTGTCAGCCTCGACGATTTCGGCGCCGGCATGAGCTCGTTCGAATATTTGCGGCGCTTTCCGGTCGATCAGATCAAGATCGACGGCTCGTTCATCGAGAATATCGCGGAAAGCCGTTTCGACCGCGAGATCGTCTCGGCCATAGCGGGCATCGCCAAAAGTCTCGGCTGCGCGGTGGTGGCCGAAAAGATCGAGCAGCAGGAAGCGCTCGACATTCTGCGCGGCATGGGCGTGGCCTATGGCCAGGGTTTTCTGCTGCACCGGCCGGAGCCGCTTGAGGCGATCGTCGCGCGGGCCGGCGAACAGTCACCATCCAGCGGACAGTCACCGGAAAAGCGCTTCGGCTGACGGCTTGTCACCGCCTCGGGCTGGCGCGACTTGTCCGGCTAACCGGCGTCGGCCTTTTCCTGCTTTCGTTGCGCCGCCTCCTTCTTGCGGCGCAACACCTCGTCGGTGCCGACAAGGTCCTTCGAGCCGCCGGAAATGGCGGTCGAGACGACGGCGGGCGGATCGCTGGCCGGAAAACTGTCTTCGAGGCCTGATTGCAACTGCTCCTCGAGCGTCTGCGGGTTCTCGGAGCGGCCTTCGGCGCGGCGCTCGCCAACGGCTTCGACATCGCTCTTGGTGTCGGGGTGAGCGCGGGCTTCCGATATCGTCGACACCACCAGCTCGATGGCGAACTCTTTCATCGCCTCGGCTTGCGGCCCATCGACATCAGAGTCTTCGATCAGGCGGATGAGCGACTTTTCCAGGGCGCCCAGTTCCTTGACGCCCTGACACCGCGCCAGACGCTTGGTGAGCGAACCGATCAGCGCCGGGGCAAAGGTCGAATAGGCAAGCCTGCGTGTGTCGTCGACCTGCTCGGGATGAAGCTTTTGCAAGGACATAGATGCCTCCAGTCAATCAGCCGTGCAGCTTCTGCCGCTGGCCCCTCCTTAGGAAACAGAGGGGAGGGCAAGAGGTTCCATACAGTCCTCGACAGGGTCGACGAGTTCAACTCCACAGCGACGCCATGGTCAGCGACGCTTCGAATATCTGCTCCCTGTTCTCGTTCAGCATCTTGACGGTGATCCGCCGGTGGTCGCCCTCCGGTATCTCGTCGCGCGCCACATCGTGCAATATGCGCAGCGCTTCGGCTCCCGCACGCTCCCGGCTGGGAAAAAGCTGCCCCTCTTCATCAATCTGGGTCTCGGCGTTGTACAAGTCGAAGTAGAACCGTTCCATGTGTGCAAGGATCCCTGCGTGAGAACGCTAAGGCGCATCGCGGTTGAAGGACGCAGGCGACGCGCTTCAGGTCTGTTTTTTTATGCATGTCGTTGTCTCAAAATCGGGGCCATTTTTGAGCGACATGGATTAAATCCCAACCCGCACCCATGGTTCCATGCGACTGTGCCCTGAGCAGATTTCCTGCCAGGAGCCGTCGCCGTGCCGGCCGATTGCAACCGCACCCGATCTCCGGCGTTTGGCTAGGCCGAATGTCCACGAAATCTCGAACTGGATCCTCGATGCTAGAACCGCTTTATCTCAACCTTGGCCAGCATGACGCTTTGTCCGAGCAGGAAAAGGGGCTGCTGGCCGCCGCCATGACCATCGAGATGGATTTTGCCACCGGTCAGGACATCGTTTCAGAGGGATCGAGGCCAGGCTACAGCACGCTCATCATCGAGGGTCTGGCGGCGCGCTACAAGGTGCTGGAGGATGGCGGCCGCCAGTTCACCTCGTTGCAGGTGCCAGGCGATTTTGTCGATTTGCACGCCTTCCTGCTCAAGACAATGGACCATGGCATTATAGCTTTGTCGCCATGCCGGGTGATCGCCGCCGACCACAGTCGGCTAAGGACGATCACCGAACAGGCGCCTCATCTCAGCCGCTTGCTTTGGCTGGACACGCTCGTCGATGGCGCCATCCATCGGGAATGGATCGTGGCCATGGGCCGGCGGTCCAAGACTTCGCATCTGGCGCATCTTGTGTGCGAGCTGTTCGTGCGGCTCCAGGTCGTCAAGCAGACCAACGGCATGAGTTTCCGGCTTCCCCTGTCGCAGGCGGAACTGGCCGATGTGCTTGGGCTTTCGGTCGTCCACATGAACCGGGTCATCGGCGCGCTACGCAAGATCGGTGTGATCGGCTGGGCGAATTACATGGTGACCATTCTGGACTGGCAGCAGCTGGTGGAAATCGCCGAGTTCGACCCGACTTATCTCAGCATGAACCGCGAGCCGAGATAGGCTATCCGGCGTTCGCCATGACATCGCAGGCAATCCGTCAGCCGGTCTTTCAACGATGCCCATCCAGCGACGCCAATTCGTCGAGCATGGCAAGGGCGGCACTTGGCTTCGCCGGCTTCAGCAAGCCCTGTTGGGCGGCGGCATTCTGGAAAGCGGCAAAGGCGATGTCCGGGCGGCAAATGCCGTTCAACGCGTCATCCACCAGCCTGTCGGCCGCCTTGTAGGCCGCCGTCTGCTTGTTCTTCCATGTTCCGCCTAGCGCCCTCCTGGCGTCGGCGATCGACGACACCGTCATCGCGCTGCCGTCCACGAATCTGATCGTCAGGGGCAGAAAACGGCTCATGCGCTCACCATCCAAACCATTCGCGCCTCGCCCGGATCGATCTCATCACTTGCCTCCTTGAAAACGGGATCGCCATAAACGAGGAAATCACAAACTGGTTGCAGCCCGGCGAGCTACATGTTGCTTGCCGGCCAGATCGGCCGATGCGGACGATAAGGCGGCCGCGGCGCCGGCTTCAACGGGATGTCGGCGAGCGAGTTGCGGATCGGCCTGAACAGTATCGGCGAAGACGCGGCGCGGCGGTGCAATACCGCGGCTGACAATTTGGCAATCAGATTTCGAACGTCCATGGGACACCTCGAGCGCGTTGAGAGTCCCCCCATCGCGATCACCTACCACCTCACGCCCAGCATCCGCATTTAACTTTGATATAGGCCGGACGAATACGCGCCGCGCGCAATGTCTGCCGCCGAGATTCTGCCGATCCTCGGCGGCGGCTATTGAGGGCGGTGCCAGGCTGGCGGTCACGCATCCCAGCAGCGACGTCGCGGACGCTGCTGCAACCGGATGAATTTTCGTGCATTCTTGTGCATGGCCACAATGCTTCGAACCGACACGCCGGCAAAATGCTGCTCCTATTGCGGTTCGCGAGAGCATGACTACGAGGATTGTCCGAAGCGTAAAGCAGAGGCGGAGCGGCAGTGGGAAGGCCAGGCAAAGCCCGGCGCCGAATCCGAGGCGACGGCCGAAGTCTAGCTGGGCTCGAACAGCTCGATCACGTTGCCGGACGGGTCTTCACAAAGAATCTGTCGCCCGCCCGGACCTTCGACGATCTGGTTGCGGAACCGCACGCCGGCCTCGACCATCTCAGTCACGACTGCCGGCAACTGCTCGACTTCGAGCACAAAGCGGTTCCATCCGCCCGGCTCGGGTGTCCGGCCGTCCGGCATCGGCCTGGCTGCCGACGCCAGGGGACCGGCGAGCCAGAGCGAGAGGTCGCCGCGCGTCAGGATGGCCATCGCCGGACCGAATTGCTGCTTCAGCGCGAAGCCCAGATAGCTCGTATAAAACGCGATGGACAGATCGACATCGCGGACCAGATATCGGACGGACCTCACAAACGCCCCTCCCGAGAGATAGCTGGCGGGACAAGTCGGGGCAAGCCCGCGCGCACGCTTCGGGCGCCTACGGTGCGATTGCGTGGTCGGCCTGTCTGTCTCTCACGAAGGCCGTCAGCAGCTCCATTCCCGCCGGCCAGTCGCCCAGCCCGCTATTGCTGTTGATGTGACCAAGCGGCCCGGCGATGTGCAGTTCGCTGCCCCATTGTGTGGCTTTCTCACCGGCATAGCCGTTCGGATCATAGGGATCGTCGGTGCTGGCCACGATCAGCGAGGGGAAGCGAAGCGGCCCGCGCGGCGTATCGGCGAAGGGAATTCCGTAAGCGGGATAGACCGGCGAGGCCGGGTCGGGAACCGCAACCAGAAACGCCCCGCCGATCCGACGGCTCGACACCGCCTGCCAATGCGCGACCAGCAGGCAGCTGAGACTGTGGGCGACGAGCACCGGCGGGGTCTGTGCCTGTGACACCGCGACGTCCAGCGCCGCCACCCAGTCGTCGAAATCCGGCAGCTCCCAGCTTGCCGGGCTGAAGCGGCGCATCGCCGGGTCGGCCTGTTGCCAGCGTGTCTGCCAGTGGGCCTCGCCCGATCCGCCGCTGCCCGGCAGAATGATGAAGTCGGTCATGGAAAATCCTGTTTCTTCGCCGCAGATGATGTCCCAATCCTAGGGCTTCTCCTTGTTCGCGGAATGAGAGATCATCGGAAAGCGATGAAGAATTCCGATGGATTGAAGGTGTTCATGGCAAACGGCGATTACCGGCCACGGCTCGACCCCACCGACATGGCAATCATCGAGATCATGCAGGAGGATGGCCGCATCGGCATTTCCGAACTCGGCCGCCGCGTCGGCCTGTCCCAGCCCGCGACGTCGGAGCGGGTGAAGCGGCTGGAGGAGCGCGGCATCATCGCCGGCTACCGGGCCGCGATCGATCCCACCGCCCTCGGTCTCGGCACCATGGCCATGATCCGCCTGCGCACCACGCATGAGCACATCCAGACCTGCCTGAAGAAATTCGCGGCCATGCCGGAAGTGGTCGAGGTGCTGCGGGTGACCGGCGAGGATTGTTTTCTGGTCAAGGTGGTCGTGCCGTCGCCGCCCGACCTCGAAAGCATCGTCGATGCCATCGGCCGCTACGGCGCGGTGACGACCAATGTGGTGCTGCGCGCCGAGCCGCCGAAACGGTTGGGGCGGGAGCTGATGGCGAAGCTCTGAGCGGCCACGCGCGGCAAGAGGATTGCAAGCGCCTCCTTTTGCGAGGTCCGGCTTTGCCGCGAAAGAATTTCGCGGGCTGGTGTAGGATCGGCGGCGTGGCGCCCGTCCTTGGGGCGAAACCCGTTGCAAACCTTTGGAGCACATCATGGAAGCCGTTCAATCGCCGTGGCAGACCGCGGCCATTCTCATCGCCCGCCTGACCTTGGCCGCCATGTTCGCGATGGGAGCAGCCTTCAAGTTCATGGATATGAACATGACCGCCGGCTACATCGCCGCCGCCGGCTTCCCGTTCCCGCTGTTTCTGGCCTGGTGCGCCGCGATCCTCGAAACGCTGCTGGTGATCGCCTTGCTGACCGGAGCGTTCTTCACGCCGGCCGCCCTGGTCGCCGCCGTCTACGTGGTCTTCCTCGGCTTTGCCTTCCACGGTCCGTCGCACTGGACCGGCAACCAGGCCGAGTTCGGCGCCTTCATGTCCCATTTCCCGTTCGCCGCCGGCCTGCTGTTCGCCGCCGTGCATGGACCGGGCAGCGTGCTGGCCTCGAAGATTGGCCGAGGGTGAGGCCCCGCGTCGGCAGACCGCCTCACATCTGGTCGTTGTAGGGTTCCTTCATCTGACCGACCATGCGGGCCAGTTTCGAGAAGGACGGCATGTCCGCCTCCGGCTGGCATTGATTGGCCAGTTCCAGCAGTCGGATCGGAAAGTTGACGGCGTCGCGGTTGGACTCCGACATGCCGTCGGACCGCTCCTCGCCGGTTTCGATGGCCTCGGCCTTGCGCAGCGCAATGTCGATATCCTCCACCGTGAGCAGGCCCTTGCGCACCAGCACCTGATTGATCGAGGCGACGGCCATCAGCAGGCCTTCGAGTTGCAGATTGGCGACGTTCATGGCTGTTGCTCCCATTTGGCTCACGCTCAACGCATGAGCCGCTGTTACGATCCGGACGGGGATGCAAGCGATAGGCGTCGGCCGATGGCCTGCGCTACTCTTCCATCCAGCGGCGGCCATATTCGGCCCACAGCGCCTTGACCTCCCGGCTGCCGAGGCGCGGGGCCGAGCCGTCGCCATAGGCGATCGAAACGCCGCTGATGTCGTAATGGGGATGGGCGTCGATGACGAAGCGGATCGCCTCGCCGAGCGGCCTTCTGCCGATGACCGGATCGGCCTGGCCTTGGCCGACGCTGCGAACGCCCGAAACAGTGGCTGGCGCTTGCCGCATCCTGAACACGGATGCCATGGCTGGTTTGTCCATCCCGCTCTCCCCCGAGTTGGAGTGGAATGATTCCATAAGAGCCAGCTAATGACCAGTCGCTAGACGGCCTGTCGAAGGCTGCGTCTTGTATCCTGCAGCCGGTTGAAGGACTGTTCAGGCCAGCGGATCCGCCGCCGGCGGCCTGGCGGGAAGGCCGAGCCTTGTCCGCTCGCCGTCGGCAAACTCCTCGGCCGCTTCCTGGGCCATGAACAGATGCTGGGTCACCGTGCCATTCTCGGCAACCAGCACCGCCCATTGGCGGCGGTCGACACGTTCCACGCGAACGTCATTGGGCTCTCCGGCCACCACGATCGTCCTCCAGCAGGCGTACGGCACGGAGGGGGCGTGCCTTTACGCCTTGGTCTTGCTCTTGGCCGGCGCCTTGGCGGCCGGCGCCTCGGGTGTCCTGATGCCGAGCCCGAACTCCTTTGCCAGCTCCGATCGCTTGGCGGCGTAGCTGGGCGCCGTCATCGGATAGTCGCCGGGCAGGTCCCATTTGGCGCGATAGGCTTCCGGCGTCATGCCATGGGCGGAGCCGAGATGACGCCGCAGCGACCTGAACTTCTTGCCATCCTCGAGGCAGTAAATGAAATTCGGCGTTACCGAGCGCTTGCGGTTGACCGCGGGCTCAGGCGCAGGTTGCGGCGGAGCAACGGGATTGTCCACGGCCGCGAGCGCTGCATTGACGCTCTCGATCAACGCCGGCAAGCTATCCGGAGGCACTGAATTGTTGCGCACGAATGCCGCGACGATGTCGGCGGTCAGATTTATATTTCGGATTTTGTCCTCAGACATGGCTTCTTTTGCCCCCTTGATGCCAAAGGGCAAATTATCAGACAACATCCGCCGACGGCATGGCACTTTAGAACATATGCATATGACTTGACGCCGGATGTGGTAGCGCTAGCATCGCCGAGTCTCCGATCGATGTCGATGTAGGAATTCTTTCCTGACATATCTTGACCGGTGAGGGCAGCTATGCTATGATTTGTTCATGGTGCTGATTTGCGCCAGCAACCCGCCGCCGAGGCGGGTTTTTGTTTCATGCCGGCTTGGAAACAATAACGGCCAGTGACGCGAGTTTTCCCTCGCTCAGGCTGCTTATGTAGTTTTTTCGCCGATGCACGAACTCGGCGCCGAGCACGATCTCATTGGCCTGCTGCTGGGCCGGCGAGGGCACGATGCCGGAATTTGCCCGTTTCAACGCCAGCTCGACATGATCGCCGGTTTCGTCGATGACATCGTCGACCCGGAATCCGGCTGAAGCAAACAGGGCCTTCAGGGTTTCGCGGTCGACGAGATGGCTGGCCACAGGCGACACCGCCCAAGGCAAGGGATAGTGAGGCTCGCCGTCCGCCAGCACCGCCTCGGTCCAGACAAGCCTGGCCTTCGGCTTCAGTACGCGCCACGCTTGCCCGATGACCGCCGCCTTGTCGGCGATATTCATGCCGACATAGAAGCAGATCGCCGCGTCGAATGTGTCGTCCGCAAAAGGCAGCCTTGTCGCATCGGCCTCATGAAAACGGACTTTGTCACTTAGGCCGCAGAGCTCGGTCAATCGGCGGGATGCCTCGACGAACGCCTGCGTCAGGTCGACGCCGTCGACGCTGCACCCATAGGTCTCGGCAAGGAACCGGGCCGGGCCGCCAATGCCGCTGCCGATGTCCAGAACCCGATCGCCAGCGGAGGGCGCAAGACGCGCGGCATGCTCCTGCGTGGCGATCAGCTCGCGGCCATGAAGCTGATCGAACGGATAGAGTTGTTTGGCTGCGAGGCTGCCGGCCCTGGCGTCCGGCACAGCCGACAGGATGCGCTCGACGATGCCGCCGCTGCCATAGTGACTGGTCACATTGCTCATTGCGCTCTCCGACGAGGCCCAGCATCCCATCGAAGCGGCCCTCGCGCAATGCTGGCGGCGCCAAAGGACGAGGCTTTGACTGGAGTAGGAATTATTTCTTATCTGCATTGACGGGTGAGGGCAGCTTTGCTATGATTTGTCCATGGTGCTGATTTGCGCCACCGACCCGCCCACGAGGCGGGTTTTGTTTTCCTGATGCCCACAACGTGCGGATATCGGATGTCGGCGGGACAGCACCCCCCTCTGGCCTGCCGGCCATCTCCCCCTCAAGGGGGGAGATCGGACTGCCGCCTTGCTTTCGCCAATCGTCAGCGCTGCAAATTGGTCGCGACCCTGGAGCTGCCAATCTCCCCCCTTGAGGGGGAGATGTCCGGCAGGACAGAGGGGGGCGTGAAGGAACGCTATCCTCGGTTCATTCTGCCTTATCCGCGAGGCCTCCCTTGTCCAACCGCTATGCCACCATCATCACCGACGATGACGGCCGCGAGGTCGTCAGCGCCATTGGCGTGTTCGAGGGCGCTGCCCCGCAGGCGCGCATCGGCCGTATCGAGCCGGTCGTGCCGGGCGTGCTGATCGGCATGGTTCGCGGTGGTCCTGTCGATGCCATCGGCGGCTTCGGCTTTCCGCGCGGCGCGCACGACGCAAGGGCGATCGCCAGGGCAAACCTGAAAGCCGCGTCTGCCGGAAAGCGCCACGCGCCGGCCGCTGATGCAGCCCGCAAGGCCGCCCCAACACGGTCAGGGCCAAAATCGGCACGGCGCAAGTCCGGCAAGATCAAGTCCGGCAAGATCAAGCGGGCAAGGCCGGCAAAGCAGGCGAAGCAGGCAGCGACCGCCGAGCCCGCCGGGATCTCGGATCATGGCTGACCGGACGGCGCCGCGTGCGCGCCCTGGCCGCAAGGCGACTGCCGCCGCTGCCAAGCCGAAGCGGACGAAGAAGACGCTTGGCGATGATTTCCTCGACGCGGTTCGCGCCGATTTCCGCGCCCATGGCGCCGGCGTGATTGCCGCGGTCCGGGCCGACAAGCCCGACCAGTATCTGAAGATCGTGCAATCGGTGCTGCCCAAGGATCTGGCCAAGGATTTGCATGTTTCATCTGACAATCTGGAAGCCCTGAGCGATGACGAGATCCGCCGCCGCATCCGTGGCTTCGAAGCCGTCCTCGGGCCGTTTGGCGACCAGCCTGAAGACGCGCCGCCACTATCTGGCGCTGCTGCAGGAGCTGGACCGCAGGCGCAGGACTAACCAGCTTGCCGCCTACCGGCCTTATCCCAGGCAGGCTCAGTTTCACGCCGCCGGCGCGCAGAACCGGGAACGTCTGTTCATGGCCGGCAACCAGCTCGGCAAGACCAGGGCCGGCGGCGCCGAATGGGCCATGCATCTCACCGGCCGCTACCCCGCGTGGTGGCAGGGCAAGACCTTCGACACCCCCGTCAGGCTATGGGCTGCCGGCGTGACGGGCGAGGGCACGCGCGACAACCCGCAGCGCGTGCTCGTCGGCCCGCCGCAGCAGCAGGCGGCATGGGGCACCGGCATGATCCCGGCCAACGCCATCCTGCACACGACGATGGGCCGCGGCGCCCCGGGCGCGCTCGACAGCATCGTGGTGCGCTGGGGCGGCGGCGGCGACGTGCAGGCCGATGAATCGGTGCTTTCGTTCAAGAGCTATGAGAAGGGCCGCGAAAAGTGGCAGGGCGAAACCCTGCACGGCGTCTGGTTCGACGAGGAGCCGCCGCTCGATATCTATTCCGAAGGCCTGACCCGCACCAACGCGACGGGCGGCATCACCATCGTGACGTTCACGCCGCTGCTGGGCATGAGCGACGTGGTGTTGCGGTTCTTGACGGCGCAGGAGGTTCTCCCTTCCCCCCTTGTGGGGTGAGCAGCTGGTTCGCGAAGCGAATTCGTCGTGCCAGTGGCACGACGAAAGGCCGGCGAACGCCGGGACGCTGCGGAGCAGCGGGGACCCGGCGGGTTGGATCGGCCACCACCCGGCCCTTCGCAGGCTCAGGGCGTTCGAAGCTCGAAAAGCCAAGCAATTGGCTTTTCGTCCGCCACGCGGACCGCTTCTCACCCCACAAGGGGAGAAGGTAAGAACCGCCACGCCCGGCGCAAATGTCGTGCGCGACAACATCATACGACATTACTTTGAATCAGTTCGGCAGGCTCTACGTCCTGTCACGTCGCTATCTTGACCCCGAGATCAGCGGCGCCTCAGGCGATTGCCGGCAATGATGATTGCCATACGGCGTGGTGCGATATCTGGTTGTGCTCGATGCAATCGGTTGCCAGTTTGCTGATTTCAGTATCGGCGGACGCCTGCGCCCATTCGACGAACGCGTCAACAACGACCAACCTCGCCCGGCTGGCCAGCCCCAGGCCGTAACGTCGCACTACCGGCTCTGAATGGTCGAGCATCGCACGGATCATGCCTGATGCATCATCTCGCCATTGCCCGGAGATATCGGCGATCGCCGAAAACGGCGTTTGCGGCCTGAGCAACGCGGCGTGCTGACGCGCAAGCTTTAACTGCCAGTCTTTTGCAAAGCGCACAAATTTGACGGCTCCCATGCGTACACCATCGTGATAATCATCAAGGGCAAACAACGCCTGCGCGAGATGCTGACCATCGTTCCGCGTACTGCATCGCAAGATAGACTCCACGGCATCGAAGCGCGTGCGCGGGTTGCTGTCCCCAAGCAGCGCGGCCAGCTCACCCACCATCGAACTTATGTTCTGGTTTTGAAAGGTGGCAATAAACGCACCCGCCGCTCGCGTCTCAGCATTGGCAGAGGTCAGCAGGAGACGAAGGCTTTCCAACGGCACCGTCTTGCCGAGCTCGCCGAGAAGGTCGTTGGCAAGCGCGCCATCGTCATCATGCGGGGACGACAGCAGCCGCTCCAGCATCTCCTGACCTGTCATGGCATTTGTCGATTTGCCGAGTGGCAGCAGGATCTTACCGCCTTCGCTGAAAAAAAGATGAGCAACCTCGCTGTCCTCGGCGGACAGGCGCATCGCCTCGAATAGATCTGTCATGGCAAAGAGTGGCTGTCCCACCCGCGTAGAGTACAGGCCGCGCAGAATGCACCAGCCCAGACGCATCGATGTCGCCGATGCACGGCAAGACCTACCGCATAAAGCGATAAAGGAAAAGATGAGAGCGAAGCTTTCCCGTTTCGGCGCGTTGCGGAATCGCGAACCGCGACTAGACTGGTGGCCAGGTTGTCGAGGAACCAAGTCCATGAACAGGCGGCAGGTATTGACAGGCGGTTTGTCGTCGCTTGTCGTGTCGCCGGCGGGTGGTGCTGAGGTGTCAAAGCCCCAGGTGCCCAAATGGCGACCCTCGTTTTCACAACCCATCGATCGCATCGAGGAACGGTTCGGCTATTACTTCGACAGAGGCCGTGACTTTGCCATCCTTGAAAACGGCACCTGCGTGCTGACGGAAGCCGGCCTGTCCGATGAGGCGGCAGCCATGGCCGCCATCCAGACGCTTGCCATGATTTACAACTATCACCCGGACATGAAGCCGTCCGACATGGATGATGGCAACGTGCTGGTCAGCTACAATCATCCAGCCTTCAATGTCGTGCTTTCCGACGTTGCGAATGCGCATTGGCAAGAGATCGAGGCCCGCCACCAGGATGGGCTGGCTACGGGCGAGGTGCTGATCACGCCGCTGGGGCAGAATGTGTTCGATGAGCTCGGCAAAAAGGCGCTGCTTGGCAGGTGCTACATGTTCATGGATGCGCAGGCGCCAAAGGTGATCCGCATCAAACCCAGTTGATAAGTCGAATCAGGGGTATTTGGTGCCGGCAAGTTGCCTGGCACGACCTTCGGCGGTTGGCGATTTGCGCGTTAATGGGCCGCACAATATTTTCTCTCGACCGGTATACTGATATATATAGAGCATACAGGATTGATTGGGAGTGTCGGGGACGCAGACCTCGCGTTTGAACCCTGTTCCTGGATCGGTACGGGTTCTGCAGATTTTTTTACTCGTATCGTAAGGAACATTCGCCTGGCTGGTGCATGCAGATGCACTGGCGGCAATGGCGACAACGATTGCAATCCGAATCATGTGTTCCCCCAAGTCTTGGGTCAGCTTCGCATTGACGAGCGGTGGTATCAATGGCCACACTCTATTGGAGCATGCTTGCATGACCCGTCACGTCACCTTCATGACCATAGACGACGTCGAACACTATTCGCCGGACGAGCGTGCCGCGATCATCGCCGCCTATCCCGAACATGAGCGCGAAGCGAGGGCCAAGGGCATTCCGGTGCTGGGCTCCGGCCGCATCTTTCCGATTGCCGAGGAGCTGATTGCCTGCGAGCCGTTCCGGCTGCCGCGCTACTGGCCGCGGATAGGCGCGCTCGATTTCGGCTGGGACCATCCGTCGGCCGCGGTCGAGCTGGCCTGGGATACGGAGGCCGATGTCGTCTATATCTCCAAGGCGGCGCGGGCCTCGCAGCAGACGCCGGCGATGCAGGTGCTGGCGCTGAAGCCATGGGGCGAATGGCTGCCCTGGGCCTGGCCGCGCGACGGCCGCCGCGAGACGCTGGAAGGGGCGGGCACCGCACTTGCCAGACAATATTCCGCGCATGGGCTGAACATGCTGTCGGGCCACGCCCGCTTCGCCGACGGCTCGGTCTCGGTCGAGGCCGGGCTGATGGAGATGCTCGACCGCATGCAGTCCGGCCGCTTCAAGGTGTTCTCGTCGCTGCTGCCCTGGTTCGAGGAATTTCGGCTTTACCATCGCAAGGACGGCAAGGTGGTGAAACTGCGCGACGATTTGATGGCCGCGACGCGCTACCGCAAACTGACGCTCGCCTATGTCAGCGGCGCCGGCACTTTGCCGACGGTGGCCAACGGCATCTGGCTGATGTTCGACCGTGCCGGCGACAGAGGCGCCGACGGGACGGGAGTAGGAGATTTTTTGGGGCCTGCGTCTTCGGCAACCGACAATATTGTCACTTTCGCGGGCACCACGGGCAAGGTGGGGAAGGACAGTGGGATTGCGGTGTCCAGCCTGGCGCCGAAGGCCAGCCCGACATTTACCGGGACGCCAACGGGGCCGACCGCAGCGCCTGGAACGAATACCACGCAATTGGCTACAACGGGGTTCGTCAAGGCTGGGTTTGATCTGAAACTTGATAGCCGACCTAACCTCGGTGTCGTCGCGCAGACGATCACCGATTGGAACAACGCCCTGGACAACGGCTGGTATATGGCCTCGGCGGCGGCTAATGCGCCAGACGGCGTAAATTGGTTCCTGGGGTTTGTGGAAGCGCACGGAAGCACTGGCTACCGGACGCAGACGGTGCATGATTTCGTCAACGACACTACGGCGGCAGACCAAAAGCTATGGCGGCGCAGGCAGGCTGGCGGTGCCTGGGGAGGATGGATCAAGCTGCAATGGTCGCAGGCCGAACAGGATGCACGCTATGTCCAGTCGTCCACGGCGTTGCTTCAGAAGTTTTATGAAAGCCCGCAACAGACCATCACATCCGGCGGGTCGCTGACGTTGGCTCATGGGCTGGGGGTGAAGCCGAAGCTCTATGCAGCCTTCATTCAATGTACTACGGTTAATTCGGGGTATTCGGTTGGTGACGAGATACCCATTAACCCATCTCTCAATACAACTGATGCGACCGCTCAAGCTATTAGCATCGTGCCAGATGCGACCAATTTGAATGTACGGATTGGTAATGCTGCTGGCGCACTTAAAGTCCTTAACAAGGCTGGAACAGGTTTTAACGACATAACGAACGCTAGCTGGAAACTCGTTGTGAGAGCGTGGGCCTAGCTTGCGAAATGTGAGCAACGGTCTAAACGTTGGAACATGCATATTACTATTGCAGTGCAAGGCAAAATTCCCTGTCGAGGCTATGGCGGCACCCAGCGGCAAATCGATTGGCTCGCCAGCGCACTCGCATCTCTCGGACATGAAATCACACTCATTGCCGGAGTGGGCTCCACCCATCCGCGTTGCGAGGTCCGGCAGGCCGCGTCAGTAGTGGAATGTCTGGGGGCGATCCCTATCAATACTGACATCGTGCATTTCAACGGCTGGTACGATGTAGAAAGCCCATATCGTGCGCTTTACACTCTGCACGGCTATGTTCCAAACGCCCCGAGGAAGGGGCAAAATTACAGCTTCGTCAGCGCCAGTCACGCGCATCATCATGATCGAGAAACGTTTGTTTACAACGGCTTCCCTGTGGATGCCTACCGGCTGGCAGATCGGAAAGGTGAGCGGCTGTTGTTTTTGGGCGGTATCGCGAGGGCCGGGAAGGGCCTCAACCGGGCCGTCGATCTGGCGAAGAAATTTAACTTCGCTCTCGATATTGCGGGTGGCTCGAGGTGGAAGTTGCTCGGGCGCAGCCAAACCCGGAAAGAGTCTCTGTTCTTCAAGAGCTTATCGCGGCGCTACCGCTTCCACGGCACTGTTGATGGCGAGGAAAAGCTCCGATTGCTCGGCGAGGCGTACGCCTTCCTTAACCCGATCTCCTGGGCAGAGCCGTTCGGCATGGCGGCGGTCGAAGCAATGCTGTGCGGAACGCCTGTGCTGACCACTCGGTGCGGTGCGCTTGCCGAAACGGTCGATGCAGACAGCGGGCGTTTCTTCGAAACCGATGATGAGTTTGCTCACGGTCTCAATGAGATCAACAGCATTTCCGCGCGAGCATGCCGTGAATCGGCAGCCGAAAGATTTCCGATCCAGAAAACCGCAACGGCCTACCTGGAACTCTATAAGCGCATCCTTGACGGCGAAGTGCTTCCGTGAGCCCGCTTTAGCCGCTCCATCCAAAATTCCTATCCGGTGAGGAAGCGTTATAGCTGGCCAACCGACATGCCGTCGGCACAAACAGGATCAACAGGACACTCGTCTCCTTTGCGTGATCTGTGACTGGCTAAAATCTCCGAGCTAAATTCCACAATCTCCAGAGGTTACCCATGGACCGCAACTTCGCGCGGGCGCTTGCGCTCGTCCTCAAATCGGAAGGCGGCTGGTCCGACAATCCGGCCGATCCCGGTGGCGCTACCATGAAAGGCGTTACCATCGCCAATTTCCGCCGCTACGTGAAGGCGGATGCCAGCAAGGCCGATCTGCGAGAGATCAGCAACGCTCAGGTGGCGACGGTCTATCGCCGCTTCTATTGGGACGCGGTAGCCGGCGCCGAGCTTCCCGGCGGTGTCGACTATGCTGTCTTCGACTTCGCCGTGAACAGTGGGCCGGGCAGGGCGGCTAAATATCTGCAGGCGGCAGTTGGCACCGCACAGGACGGCAGGATCGGCCCGGCCACGCTCAAAGCTGTGGGCGCCAGGCCACCGGGCGCAGTCATCGACGATCTATGCGATGCCCGCCTGGCATTCCTGCGGCGGCTGCCGACCTGGCCGGTTTTCGGCAAGGGTTGGAGCGATCGCATCAGGTCGGTCCGTTCCCAGGCGCTGTTGATGTCGGCACTACAGCCCGCTCCGGCACCTTTGCCGGGCTCCCCGACCCTGCCATCAGCGCTCTCGCCGAAGCCCGGCAGTGCGATGCCGCCGGTGTCTACCGGCGGGCGCGTCAGCCCCGTCGAACGCCTGCCGTTCTGGCGTGCGCTGCTTCAAATCCTGAAATCGATTTTCGCAAGGAGTTCGACATGATCGCCGTCTTCATCCGCATCGGCTTGCGTTACGGCGCCGGTGTTCTGGTCGCGCGTGGCCTGCTCGGCGCCGACGACGCGGCGGCATTTTCTTCCGACCCCGACATTCAAGCTGGTCTGGAGATCGCCGCCGGTCTCGCCATCGCCTCGGTCACCGAGACCTGGCACTGGTTGGCCCGCAAATCCGGCTGGGAGCACTGACATGGAAGGGTTTCAACAACTGCTCATCGCCTATCTCGAAGCCGCGAAACTCTATGCTATCGGCTTTGCCGCCGGGCTTGTCGCCGGGTGGCTGCTGTGAGCGCGCTCCTCGCCGTCCTGCTTGGCAACAAAGCGCTGCTGGGCTTCCTGGCATCGGTCATCGCCGCCCTTTGCTGGGGCGCTCACCAGCGGCTGGCCGGCGCCAGGGCCGAGCGCGGCAAACTGGCGGCCGCTGAGGCCGCGGCGCGCGCGGTCGCTGAGCAGGTGCAGAACGACGTCGGCGCACTGCCGGCGGACGCTGTTCGAAAGGAGCTGAAATCATGGGCAAGGGACTGATGCTTGCGCTGCTTGTGGCGCTTGCCGGGTGCACGACTGCTTCGGGCGGCTTCTGCGCGATTTCGAGCCCGCTGCGCCTGTCGGCCGAAGCCGTCGACGTCCTGTCGGACGCCGAGGCGAGAGCGCTCCTGGCGCACAACCGCAAGGGACAAAAGCTCTGCGCATGGAGGCCTTAGCCGATGCACGACCTCTTCGACATGCTCGGCATCAAGGGGCCGGTCGTCGCCGCCGGGCTAGCTGGCGGCGTGCTGCGAGCACTGTCGCGCCATCGCTACAAGCTGCGCGAGATGATTGCCTCGCCGATCTGCGGGGCGCTGGCGGCTGCGTATCTGACGCTGCCTGCCGTCGCCTGGTTCAGGGCAACCGGCATGCCTATCCCCGATCCGGCCGACGACACCACGACGCTCGCCGCCGCCTTTTTGATCGGCGTCTCGGCCATGTGGATTTCCGACATCGTCTTCGAGGTCATCGTGCGGCGGTTCGGCTCGGCCGGCAACGAGTGATGCACTTGAGATGCTGGAAGAAGCCAGCGACAATGCCTACCTAAGGAGCAATCCAATGGAGGTATGATATGGCGACGTCCACCGAACGTGCAGTCCTAGCCGGCGGCTGTTTCTGGGGCATGCAGGATTTGATCCGGCGCTGTCCCGGCGTGATCTCTACCCGCGTCGGCTATAGCGGTGGCGATGTGCCCAACGCCACGTATCGCAACCACGGCAGCCATGCCGAAGCCATCGAGATCGTTTTCGATCCGGCCAGGATCAGCTTTCGCACATTGCTCGAATCCTTTTTCCAGATCCACGATCCGACCACCAGGAACCGCCAGGGCAACGATGTCGGAATGAGCTATCGCTCGGCGATCTTCTACACCAGCGACGAGCAGAAGCGCGTCGCCGAAGACACCATCGCCGATGTCGATGCCTCTGGACTGTGGCCGGGCAAGGTCGTCACCGAGCTTGCGCCGGCGGGCGATTTCTGGGAGGCGGAGCCAGAGCATCAGGACTATCTCGAGAAATACCCCAACGGCTATACCTGCCACTTTGTCAGGCCGGGCTGGAAGCTTCCGGTCCGCGAAAAGGCTGTTTCGTAACGCAGCCGCTATCGTCTGCTTATCTGGCGGTCGAACTATTCTTCCGCGCGATCGGTATGCCGGCCGCCTCGTAGAGGTGGCCGTGCTCGGGCTGCCCATAGACGAACGCGCCGTGGACGGGTTTGTCGTCGACCTCAGAGTCTGAGAACGCGACGGCCTCGATCTTCTTTGTTCCGGTCAGGCTCTGGTTTCGAAGATAGGCAAAGGTTCGCACCGCTTCTCCAACAATTCGATCGAGAAACTCCTTTGGCCGCCTCCCGGGCCGTCGCACGAGGCTTGGAAAGCGCTCTCGTCCCGAAACAAAATGGTGCTGTGCGCAAAGCGCCGGCATGATCTGATAGATTCGGTTGAGCGAGCAGGTCATGAATCCTGGGTGAAAAAGAACGAAGTCGACCTCTCCTCTCAGATGCATGGTCCTGCGCAGCAATCTTTGCGCTGCCGATCTGGAGAGGACATAGCCTGCGGCGCCCGCGTGCAGCCCATAAAGTCTGGCAAGCGAAAACCCATCATCGAGAGCGACTTCCTTGCGTCCGACCCTCACTTTGGCAAAATGCGTTTCCAGCTTGATCACATCGGCATCGCGTGGCACCCATCGATCGGAAGCAAGCAGCGAGCCGGCGCCAGCGCCGAAAACGACGTCGTCCTCGAAAACCGCGCCATATTGATCCGCGCCGTTCGCAACGATCTCCCGACACGAGCGGTGGCTCAGGAAACAGCAAACCTCAGCAGCGCTCAGCGGGCTTTTGGCGACAGAGCAGCAATCGGGGCAATCAATGGCGGAGACACGCTCAAGTGGTACTCCGATCCGGCCGAACTCGGACGCGACATGCGCCAGCCGATCGCGAGAACGATCAAGATTGATCACCAGACACCTCATCAGCGCCCCCTTTGTCCGGTGATCAGTGAATATCACGTTCCCGTTATTGCACAAAATTTGCTTACGTGCGGGGCAGTGGGTAGCGGCGTACGTGCCGCCGGTTGATTTTGGAGGTTGGGTGGACATTGACTGCATCCCCGGCGAGGCGCGAGGCTTAACCGTGCGCGGATAGACGAGTCGAGTCGCCCTAGAAGCCGAAGAATTGCCGGCCGATCATGTATCCAAGCGCGACGACCACAAGGGGAAACAGGGCGGCGCCAGCCGACCAAGAGCGGAGGTCTTTGGCTGTTGCCTAGAGATGGTCGTGGGCGCATTGCCGAGATTCTTGGTCATCCGGCATAGTAGCAAGCGCTGATTAACGATTCCGTAACCCGGTCGAGGCCGCCGCGGCTTTTTGCGTTTCTGGCGCGACCTTGACAATGCCCAGCCCGTGACGCAACTGGGCCGTCTTGAGAGCATTGTGAGGCAAGGTCAATGCGGCTGATTCAGCGTCATGTCGATTTGGTTTGCACCGGCGCTAGGTCGTCGGCCGGCACCGGCCGCCCACAGGACGAAGTCCTGCACGCCTCGATCGATCCCGAAATGCCTCCCGTCCATTTTCGCGCGACCCCTACACTCCGCATCGTTGACGGCGAAGCGCTTCCTTGACGACCGGCGATCCAATCCTCTTCGTCGGCTTCCCCGCGGTCGGCGACTTCGTCCGTTGCCATTCTGCCATCCAGATCATCGCTGCGCGATTTCCTGATCGCCCCATAGATGTCGTCACCTCGCCTGTCGCAGCGCCGCTGGCGCGCCTGATGCCGCATGTCAGGAAGGGCTGGGCGCTTGCCAAGCGTCATCAGCGCCCCGGTTTTGGCGAGCGCAGCCGCCTGGTTGGTGAGTTGCGCAAGGAAAATTACCGTACGGCCTATCTGATGACCAGCAGCACCAAGGCGGCGCTGATGGCGTTCATGGCCGGAATAGAGGAGCGCATCGGCTATCCGCAGGAGTTGCAATTCGGCCTCCTCAATCGCTTCCCCGCCGGCTGGTTGGCGCATCTATGGGCCTTCGGACCCCGCAAGACGCGGCTCTTCGAGGAGGTCTGCTCGATTGCCTCGCTTGGCGAAAAGCCGGCTGCGGGCGCAGAGTGGCCGGCGCCCCGGCTTGTGGTCGATCCGGCCGAGTTGGACGATTGGCGCCAGCACAAGAAGATCGATGCCGGCCGACCGGCCCTGGCGCTCTATACTGCCGACATTGAGAATTTCCGCTCATGGCCCGTCGAGCGCTTCATTTCGATCGCCAGAGACCATCATGATCGCGGCTGGGCAATCTGGATTGTGGGCGGACCGCGCGAGCACGCCGGTGCCGCAAAAATCCGCGCCGCCATTCCTGAGGCAATCGACTTCACCTCGACCCCGTCGATTGCTGACGCGATTTGCCAGATCGCCGCGTCGACCATGTTCCTCGGGGTTGATGGCGGGATTTCCCACGCCGCCGCTGCCCTGAACGTCCCATGCGCGCTCATCTACGGGCTGAATCGCCCCTATGTGCATGGGCCCGTAAACAACCATGTTCGCTTTATCGAACCGCCGCTTTCGACGCCTAGCTGGGTCAAGGACACGCGCGGCGTCAGCGAAACTCGGGTGAGGGAGGTTCTGGCTGACCTCTCAGCCGGTATTGCCAACTGACCGGTGGCCTCGCCGGCCCCAAGCGTCTGATCAAACGCTCCGTGGGGGCAACCATAGCCCCGTTTCGGGTTTACCCCTTGACACTACCCCTTGGCCCTGCGGTTTTCGGGCTCGTGATTGCCGACCCAATGTGCACGGATGCGGTCGCTGGCTTCAAGGTAGGCCATGTCGATGAGGTAGGTCAGAAGCTTCTGGCCGTCGGCTTCGGCTTTCTGCCGAAGCTCCCGCAGCATCCCTTGCGCGAACTGCAGGTTCTCCATTTTGCTCGGCTGGTCCATTGGTGCCCCCCCCAATGTCTGCGCATGAACTTTGCGCTGACTATGCTTGCATGAAGATTGCCGTGAAGTGGATATTGCACGTGCGGACCGCGATCCTGCGAAGGCGCTGGCTGCATGAAAGCCGCCCCATCCGGCTTCAAGATTCGCTACAATATGTGACGGAAAGAAAATAAACAAAGCTTCTTTTTGTACAAGAAAGGAAGATTCCTTCAGTTCACACCACGAGATGCTTGGACAGCATAGTTGACGTAACGATATTGCGTGGTCTTAAGCTCTCGTTTCCAAACAAACGTAGCATCGTTGCAACCACAAGACGAATTCCAGCTGACCGGGGACGCTCCGTTCGGCATCGGGCGGTTTCGAGAACGATTTCCTGCCTGCCGGCTGTCTGCGCCGCTCGCGCTAGGCCGACTTGCGTTGCGGCAAGCTAGACGGCGTCTCGACACCGTCAGAAATTGGTTCGGCTGTCCGGTTTGTCGGCTCGTCATCGACCCGGTCGTGCTCGAATTGCCGGGCGGCAGGCAAGCGTTGCAACCAGTGCTCACGGCGATTGACCCAGAGTTCATAGCTGGGCTCCAGCCCTTCGGTGGGCACCTCATCGAGGCTGCCAATCGTCACTTCCACCTCATTCTCACGAACCAAAGGGACCCGGCCGCCGCAGGTGGGACAAAAACTTCTGTCGCCGTAGCTGCTGACGATACCCGTCGTTTCGAACGCCTCGAGCGGCCACACTGCAAACGCCGAAAAAGCCGACCCGCTAGCCTTGCGGCAGTCCTTGCAATGGCAAAGGCCAATCCGAAAGGGATCTCCTGTCACCGAAAACTGGATGCCGCCGCACAGGCAGCTGCCGCTCCGCCTTGTATCATTGGGCATGACCGCTCCTCCATCTGGTTGGGCATCACACCACTACATCTTGCAGCGCCATGCGCACAATCAATTCACCCGCAGCGCAAGGGTTCCATGTCGCCTCGCGCAAAGCATCGTCTGAACCCGGGAGCGCCATGGCAACGACCGCCGCAAGGCTGCTGGATGTGTCAGTTCGGGAAATCGAACACCGGTTCCCGGCACCAATAGACACGGCACTGGCGATCACGTGTCGGAACGGAGGCAGCGACCGGCACCTCCGGCCAGTCGCACTCGTTGCCGTATTGGCGGACATAGCGATCGTAAGTATTCCGGCCGGTCGTCAACACCGCCGAGTGATGGCTCTGGATCAGGCGCTGCGTCTCCTCGCAGCTCATCGAACGCGTGTCGGGTCGGGCGTGGGCCGTGCTTGTTGCTGCAAACAACGCCGTTCCAATGATCCATGCGATTGTTTGGGATGTCATGGCGATCCTTATCCTAAAATACGGCCAGGTATTTCAACAGCGAAATGATGCCGATAATGATGACAACGATCTGCGCGATCTGCCTCGTGCGGCCATCGAGCGGCAGACGCTGGATGAGATAGAGCACCAGGATGATCACCAGAAAGTGATTAGAATGCCGATAAGTACCGATGAAGCCATGTCCCTCACTCCGTCTGGCTACGTCTGAGAAGAGTACGCAGCGGCAAATGCTCTGGCCCTTGATTGGTTCCTGTCGATGCGAAGCCATCGGCGCAGCGTAAAGGCCGCGAAACAACGTTCCGCAGCCTTTGAAGCTGGATGCCGATCAGGGCCTGTTTGCCGCAATGGTTGTCGTTTGCCATCGGCGACACAGTCCCAGGCAACTTGTTGCTGGCGTCAGGCGGGGCTAACGGGAGAACCGCCTCGGGTTGACGAGCTTCCGACAAAGACGGCCTGAGTTGCGCTTCGTTGTCGACATTTGCGCGAGCCCTGAGATCCGGCGCCGCCCGGCGGGTGATCGCCTTTTCGCAGGAGAACAATTGCCGTCCCAAGGGGACGACGGGAACCGAAACCTCGCACGTGCATCTCAGCTACCGCGGAACGGGCAAATCGAGCAGGTGGGGAATTTGGGGTAGGGAAATACGTCATCCAACATGCGGGGATTGGAATCCCAGGTGTCGGGCCCGCCAGTTTGTTGGGAGCGTTGCCCGTTGCAGCCTACACCATCGACACACGGGGCCGCATCACGTTCTACAACGAGGCCGCCGAACTTGAGTGGGACGACGCGCCGCGGTTTTGGCTCCGTCGTCCTCCAGCGGGTTGCGCCACAAGCGCTTAGCGGCACCGGACAACTGGAATTTGGGGACAAGGCGTCGTCTGGACGCTCCAGGCGCCGCCGAGTTCGGTCCAAATCTCTCTCGCGGATTTTGTCGATTGAAAGAGAGGGTCGCGCTTAGGACAATCCCAGCAGGGGAGCGGTTTGGCCGCCTGTGGTGTCGGAATTGCCGATGCCAGACAGTTCGTGCTTATCGTCGGCAAGCGAAGTCAATCTCCCCGCCTCGACGGAGGTCAGTCCGTCCAATTCCATCACCGCGCCGTAGAGTTGGGCCGTCTGCATCACAAGCCGCTCGACGTCTTCAAGGGCGACGTTCTCGTCCAGGTTACGCAATCGTATGTCCTCGGCAACCACCGCAATATTGACCATTCCGCGCGAGCGCAGCGCGCCCAGGACCCGTGAATTGAGATCCTCCCGTAGCCGAGCCGAATATCCGTAGCGCATGGAAACCTTCCTTTCAGGAGCCGGTTGTCCCGTCGTGATCAAGATGCGCCAACGACCTTCAGATGGCAAGAAGAATATAAAATATTCTCAAGTAAATCAAGTAGTTAGCAGACTGCGAGGGTTGTGCTATCGGCGTGTCTTCCTCATCGTTGGTCTTGTATGTGAGTCACCCATCAGCCTCTCTTGACGCGCTGCACGGGGACCCCTAGCTATACTGCAATTGAGACACATACTAACTCACCATATTTTTGGTCTTGACGGTTGGAGGCGCGAATGGCCGAGCTGGAACGACCCGAGCGACTGCAGATCATGCTGACAGCCGAGGAATTGGCTGCCTTGGAAAACTGGCGCTTCGAAAAGCGCATGCCAAGCCGGTCCGCGGCAGTGCGGGAACTGCTGCGGCGCGGCCTGGATGCGGATGGATTCCTGACTGCGGGACAAGGAACAAAGTCTCAGGACTTTGGAATTCTGGGCAGCAGTGTGACTGGCGACGGCCAGTCGGGCGAGTAATCCGACGGCGGTTAGCCAACAATCGCTTTTTCTGGAAGTGCCGCTACCAATTTATTGCAGTGGCGGAAACGCAAAGCGGGTCGGCTCTCGGCAGGGTACTGGTCTCAGCAGGGTACTCTTGGCGTATTGTTGCAAAGCCCGCTCCGGTTCGCCGGAGCGGGCTTTTTGCGTTTTCCGAACAGGAAATGGTCGCGATCGCTTTCAGATACGCTCAAGGTTCTCTTCGCACTCCATGCACGTGACGCTGTGACCGGGGCACCTGAGCCGGTGTGTTCCTCCAGGGCAGCAATGGCCGTTCGAGCTCGCCCACCGGGCACAGACAAACACCTTGCGGGTTCCGTGGCATTGTGGACATTCTATCGGACGCGCCAGCAGAGCCTCGTTCTCCGAGACACGGCATTCCCTCTCAAGAACCTGGACCATCTGAAACCCCAAGGCCGAAATACGGCTAAGCTATCCATACCCGGAAAGCCTAAATTAGAATTTAATCACATAGATCACGAGCCTTCCGAGGGGGAAGTTTCGCGGATGGCGATCTCAGGCCACCGGCAGTCCGCCGCGCGTGTCTCGTTCCCAATTTCGGCCGTCTCAAAGTCAAGCTCCGGTTGCTCCCGGCATCGGTCGACCCGCGATTTTGCCCACCGATTTTCGCATTCGGATCGTTATAGGCTTTCGCTTTGCTGGAGCGGCGTTAAAGCTGCCCGGCAAATGCCTGAGCGGGAACAGTCCGTTTCTGCGTCGGTTCGTTTGGACAAGGATGTCTGCCAATGACATTGATGGGCGCAGCGGCACTTTTGATCCTTGTCCTGACTTATGCCGGCGTCGCAATCGGGCGTATTCCAGGCCTCCGTCTCGACCGGGCAGGGATCGCCTTGCTGGGGGGTGCGGCGATGATCGCCATCGGCGCACTCAGTATGGAAGATGCCTATCGCGCCATCAATTTCGACACCATTACGCTGCTGCTCGGGATGATGATCGTGGTGGCGCATCTGAAGGTGTCCGGCGCCTTCCGGGCGCTTGGCGCCTACGCTATCGAGCATGCGCACGCGCCTTTCGTGCTGCTGGTGATGGTGACGCTTTTGACCGGCGTGCTGTCGGCGTTCCTGGTCAACGACGCCATCTGCCTGGTCATGGCGCCGATCGTCGTCCACGTCACCCGTGTCATCAATCGCAATCCCATTCCCTATCTGATCGCCACCGCCACCGCGTCCAACTGCGGCAGCGTCGCCACCATCACCGGCAACCCGCAGAACATGGTCATCGGCGCGCTGTCGGGAATTTCCTACCCGGCCTTTTCGGCCGCCCTGGCGCCGGTTGCCCTCTTCGGCCTCGTCGCGGTCATCGTCATCGTGCGCATCGTCTACCGCGCCGAATTCGCCCGCACCGCCGATCTCAACCCGGAAGTCTATCGCGGCCGCATGCTGCCGGGACAGGTGCTGAAGGCGGTGGTTGTCTGCATCGGCCTGGCCATCGCCTTCTTCGCCGGCGTTCCGGTTGCCAAGGCAGCGCTCATCGGCGGCGCCATCCTGTTGCTCACCCGCGCCATCAAGCCGGCCCGCATCTACCGCGAGATCGACGGTCCGCTGCTGTTCATGTTCGCCGGCCTGTTCATCGTTGTCGCCGGCGCCGAAAAGACGCTGCTGACGCCCGACATCATCGCCTCGGCCAAGAACCTCGGGCTGGACGACGTCTGGCGTCTATCGGGCTTCACCGCGGTGCTCTCCAACATCATGAGCAATGTTCCGGCCGTGCTGGCGCTGCGGCCATTCATACCCGGCCTTGAGAACCCCGGGCGTGCCTGGCTGGTGGTGGCGATGAGCTCGACGCTGGCCGGCAACTTCACCTTGCTTGGCTCGGTCGCCAACCTGATCGTCGCCGAACAGGCGCGGGCGGCCGGCACGCAGCTGTCCTTCTCAGCCTTCTTCAAGGTCGGCCTGCCACTGACGCTGCTCACCCTTGCCGTCGGCACGGCATGGCTGGCGGCTGGATTCTAGAGCAACTCCACGAAAAGTGTGAAGTGGTTCTCCGTCCGGAATTGCGTCAAAGAAATAGCGTGTTTCGCCGTCTCCATTAAACGGTGAACGCTCTAGCGGATAGTCGCCGATCCTGACCTTGCTCGAACCAGCGTTGCAGCGGCATGTCCGGCGGCCTCGACATAGTCGGGGTTGCGGTGGATCAGCATGATCGAGAACGCGCCGTCCATCAAAAGCACGATTTCGCGCGCCAGGGTCTGCGGCTCGTCGACGCCGTGGCCTGTGAGTTCGCCGGCCAGCCAGGTCTCGAAATTCTGCTTATGCCGCGCCCCCGCTTTAACGGCCGGGTGTCCGGGCATGGAAGCGAGTTCGGCTGCCGTGCGCAGAAAGCCGCAGCCTCTCCATTTCGGGTGCTTCGCCACGCGCGCCAGATTGGTGAAAATCGCCTCGACCTTGCGCTCGACATCGCCTTCGGCCATCTCGAACCAGCCGGCTATCTGCTTGAGGTTCGGCTGGTCGCGACCGTCGAGATAGGCCGCGATCAAATCGTCCTTGCTCTTGAAATGATAGTAGAGCGTGCGCTTGGTCAGCCCGGCTTTTTCCGCCACTGCATCGACGCTGACGCGGCCGATCCCCTCGGCATAGAACAGCTTCGTTGCGGCATCGACAATGCGTTTGCGGGTAGGGCTTGGTGCTTCGCTCATACGCAAGTATACCGACTAGTGAATATACATACAACCGAAAGCCTGATCCTCTCCGTCGACAAACACAGGGAAGGAAAAGACATGACCGAGCTTGTGCTCACCGGGGCCCGCAACGGGATCGCCATCCTCACACTTAATCGGCCGGAGAAGCTCAACGCCTTGAACTATGCGCTGATTGATCGCCTGCTTGCGCTCCTCGATGCCGCCGAGACCGACGATGCCATCCGCGCCGTCATCCTCACTGGAGCAGGAGAGCGCGCCTTCTCCGCCGGCGGCGACATCCATGAGTTCTCAGGCAGCGTGGCCATCGGCGTCGACGTTGCCCTGCGCGACTTCGTCATGCGCGGACAGCGGCTGACGGCAAGGCTGGAGGCGTTCCGCAAGCCCGTCATCGCCGCCGTCAACGGCATCGCCTTCGGCGGCGGCTGCGAGATCACCGAAGCCGTGCCGCTCGCTATCGCCAGCGACCGCGCCTTGTTCGCCAAGCCTGAGATCAACCTTGCAATGCCGCCTGCTTTCGGCGGCACGCAGCGGCTTCCGAGGCTGGCAGGGCGCAAGAGGGCGCTCGAGCTGCTGTTGACCGGCGATTGGTTCCCGCCGCCGCGCGCCCTCGAACTCGGCCTCGTCAATCAGGTGGTGCCGCATGAGGAGCTGATGCCCGCCGCAATTGATCTCGCCCGGCGCATGACCAGGCATTCTCCTGCAGCAATTGCCTCGATCCTCACAGCAGTGGCGCGCGGCCTGAACCAGAGCATCGCGGATGGCTTGGCTGTCGAGGCCGAGCAGTTCGCCCGCATGGCTCCGACCGCTGATCTGCGCGAAGGGCTGGATGCCTGGATCGCACGCCGCCAGCCGGGCTGTCACGGCTCGTGGACGCACATCACCCGGCCGGATGAAGCCAAGCGAGCCTCAACGCAGCAGGACGGGCTTGCGGACCGCGATCAAGGCGCCGTCACGGCCACATGACCTTTCATGTTGGGGTGGAAGCGGCAGAAATAGTCGACCGCTTCCGCCTTCTGCAGGGTCAGGCTCGCTGTTGACTTCGGCGGGATCATCACTTCCCAGCCGCCCTTGACGGTAGCCGTGTGGGCGAACACGTCATTGTTCACCCACTTGATCGTGTCGCCGACCTTCGCCTCGACGGTGGCCGGCGAAAAGACAAGCTTGTCGATGGTGACCTGGATGGTTTCGGCCTGCACGGGTGAGGTCCCGAAGACCAGCGCCAGTGCAATCCATAGCAGCCGTTTCGACATGGCCTGGTCCTTACTTCAGCATACCTGCAACATGCTCGGCGTGCTGTTCATGGCCCTGAAAAATCTTCAGGCCGGTCTGCAGCAGGCTCTTCAACTCGGCATTGCTGGCCGATGGGATCAAAAGGGTTTCAAGCGCGCCGTCGACCTGTTTGTGGTAGGCGATCTCGTTGTCGACATAGGCTTTGTCAAAGGCTGCGCCGTCGAGTTTGGCGAGCTTCGCCCGCTCCTCGGCCGCAGCCTTGGTCAGCGCCTGGCTGGTTGCGTTGTCTTCCGGCGTCACCTTCAGCTTCTTTACCAGTTCCAGTGCCTGCGCGTTGACCGCTTCGTGGTCGCGCACCATGTCGTTGGCGAAATCCACGACCTCCTTGGTCTTCGATTTCTTGATCGCCTGCTTGGCGGCTTCCACATCGATGACGCCTGCGGTGTAGGCGATGTGGGCGATCTGCGGGTCCGTCGGCTTGTCGGCGGCTTGTGCAAGCGGGGCGGCGCCAAGCAGCAGCAAGGCTGCGAGGGTGGCGGTGTGTCGGGTAAGCATGGCATCTCCTTCGCCCGGACGCGGGATCGCGCCGGGCCATGTTTTTCAATTGACGGTCATTGGATGCGCAGCGGCGGCAAACGTTCCCGGGGAAATCGGCCAAATCAGCCGATGATCAGCTCTCCAGGCCGAGCCGCTGCATGACGGCGCTGGTCAGCCTGTCGCAGCGCCGGCCGGCAAACGGGAAGGCGTCGAGCAGCACCGGCCCGATCTGGTCGTCGAGTGCCTTGCGTACCAGGGCGCGGGCGCGGTGTAGCCTTGTCTTGACGGTTTCCGGCCGCACGCCAAGCAGCTCGGCGGTCTCCTCGATACTGAGCCCCTCGATAACCCGCGCCACGAACACCGTCCGATAAACATCGGGCAGGCTGTCGGTCGCCCGTTCCACCAACTCGAGGATCTGCCGCTGCGCCATCGTCCGCTCCGGATCGTCGCTGGGATTGAGGGGGAACTGGATGATTTCGGCTTGCGGGTTTTTCGCCACCGTCCGCCGCCTTTTGCGCAGACGACCGAGCGCCTCGTTGATGACGATGCGCGACAGCCAGGTGGCCAATGAGGACTCCCCGCGAAAGGCATCGAGATGGGCAAAGGCTCTGACATAGGCCTCCTGGACGATGTCCTCGGCTTCAGCATCGTTGCGCACCACCCCGCGAGCGATGCGATAGAGCCGCTGATTATGGGTCTTCATGATGATGCGGAAGGCGTTGCCTTCGCGTGCCAGCGCGCGGCGCACGAGAAGCATCTCGCTTGAAGCAGCAGTGGGCATTGCTACAGACATAGCAGGCATGGCAAGTTCCTCGATCCAATCCCCGACCGAACCTCGATCAAGACATTGGATGACATCGCCGGCAAAAGGTTCCCGGCTATTTTCGGGCTCCGACGGCGCCTAGAATACTGCTTCCGTCAACCGCCTGTCAGCAGCCTGTGCTCGCGCCGTTGCCGCAAGCAGATCGGTCTGCGTGATCAGACCAAGGATGCGGCTGTCCTCTCCCACGATGATGACTGCATGGGTGCGGCCGTCGGTGAGCACCGGTAGCAGGGCCATGGCGGGCGTACCGGTGGCGGCGGTCGACGCTGCCGACGTAACGCTTCCGACGGCTTCGCCGGCTCGCGCCAATTCCCTCAATCCAACGGTGCCGACCAGCCTGGCGTCCTTGTCGACAACCGGCAGCGTGCGGATATTGTGGTCGAGCAGCAGATGACGCGCCCGATCGGCGGACGCGTGTTCATCGACCGAAATCACGTCGCGCGACATGATGTCCTCGCACAACATGGTTCGGTGTGCGCGCATCGTCGCTTGCAGTTCGACCTGTCGCAGCAGTTGTTCGAGATCGTTGCGGTCGATGTCGAAGGTCTCGTCGAGCGCAGCCAGCGCGGCATCGATGTCCTCGGCCCGGAAGCCGATGCGCTCCTGAGCCGGCGGATCGATGGTTCCGTGCGTGCTTTTCGGGGCAGGGGCCGGCACATGCGGGTAGCTGCGTCGCGACAGCCTGTGGAAAGCATAGCCGAGCGCGACCAGCATCATGGAGTTCAGCGCCACCGGCACGAACGGAAACAGGAAGCCGGCACCGATCACGGCCGGCCCGCCGAGCACGGCGGTCAGTGCGGCGGCTCCGCCCGGCGGATGCAGGCAGCGTGAGAACGACATGGCGGCGATCGCCATCGCCACGGCAATGCCCGTGGCGAGAACGGGCTGATGGACGAAATGGGCCACGATCACGCCGACCAGCGCCGATATTGTATTGCCGCCGATGATCGACCATGGCTGCGCCAGCGGGCTTGCAGGCACCGCAAACAGCAGCACCGCCGAAGCCCCCATCGGCGCCACCAGCAGCGGCACATGCGGGCCGTTGCCAAGCACCAGCGCGCCGATCGCGCCGGTCAGCGCAATGCCGATCATCGCCCCGATGCAGGCGATGAGGCGCTCGCGCAGCGTCGCGCCGGCGAGAATGGGGACAAAGAGACGAAAGGCCATGGTAAGCTCAGTCCGGCTGGAATTGTGGGCGCAGCGCCTGCAATGGCGTTGGGCCGACGATTTTGAAAGTCAAACCGATCCGAAAAAGCGCGCGTTGGGGAAATAACATTGCGCTTGGTCTACCCATGAGCGGCTTTGCGACGTCGATCGTCCTACGAAAGTCGCTCGCCAATCCTTTCAACGGGTTAAGCGGGCTAGCGGAATCAGCTTCGCAAGTTTGCTGGTGTCATGCCGCAGCGGCCGCTTCCAGCCCGCGCAGGATATCGGCCTTGAGGTCCTCGACATCCTCGAGCCCGATCTGCAGCCGGATCAGCGGGCCGTCATAGGGGCCCTTGGCGACGGTACGGTCGCCGAGGAAGACCGGCACGGCAAGGCTCTCATAGCCGCCCCAGGAATAGCCGAGACCGAAGATTTTCAAGGCATCGAGGAAGGCATGCTGCTGTCTCTGGCCGCCGCCTTTGAGCACGATGGAAAAGATGCCGCTCGAGCCGGAAAAATCACGCTTCCACACCGCGTGGTCGGGGTGGCTGGGGAGCGCCGGGTGCAGCACGCGGGCCACGCCGGGCTGGCCTTCAAGCCAGACGGCAATGGCAAGCGCGCTCTTTTGATGGTGATCCAGCCGAACGCCCATCGTGCGCAGGCCGCGCAGGACTTGATAGACGTCGTCGGGGCCGGCGCAGCAGCCCATCGTGTAGAACGTCTCGCAAAGCTGCTTCCAGCAGTTGGCATTGGCAGACACTGTGCCCAGCAGCACGTCCGAATGCCCGGCCGGATATTTCGTCGCCGCATGGATCGAGATATCGACGCCGTGGTCGAGCGGACGGAAATAGAGCGGCGTTGCCCAGGTGTTGTCCATCATGACGATGGCGCCCGTTTCATGCGCCGCCTTGGCGATCGCCGGAACGTCCTGCACCTCGAAGGTGTTGGAGGCCGGTGATTCCGTAAACACGACTTTGGTGTTCGGCTTGATCAAGCTGGCGATGCCGGCGCCGGCATGCGGATCGTAATACTCGACCTCGACACCCAGCCGCTTCAGCATCGTGTCGGCGAAATTGCGGGTCGGATGGTAAACGGAATCGACAATCAGGATGTGATCGCCTGCCGAGAGAAACGCCAGCAACGGAACGGTCACCGCCGCCAGGCCCGACGGCACGATTATGGTGCCGGCGGAGCCTTCCAGCGCGTCGATCGCATGCGCCAACGCATCGGTGGTCGGCGTGCCGCGTGTGCCATAGGTGTATTTCTGGCTGCGCGCCGCCATCGCCGACGCATTGGGATAGAGCACGGTCGAGGCATGCACGATCGGCGGATTGACGAAGCCGAAATAGTCGTGCGGATTGTTGCCCGAATGGGCAAGCCGCGTGTTGATACCCATCTCGTTGCAGTCAGTCGCCATTGCTCTTCGCCTCGTGGTGAAAGCGCTAGCCATAGAGCGGCGGCATTGGCCGTGCAACAGCGGGCGCCCGCCACGCGGTGCCCTTTGCATAGGCCAATTCCCCCATGAATAGTCTGGAACGCGTGGCAATCCAGAGCCGCGGATTTCATGAGTGGATGTGGATTAGCGTCGACGGACTTTGCCGTTTTTGTTTGCGGGGCTTGCTGCTTTCCTGAGGGTGTTGTCCGCAATTCAGGCATTTGCGGCAATTGGTTTTCAAAGCTGTCGTGAAACGGTCATTTCCCTTGACCTCACAGAGATAATCGCCTTCGATGCAGTTCGTGAATGGGAGGGGCCGGGCGTCGATTACGACGCGAGGTTCCGGAATGAGCCGGATGGGAGCCGGGTTCACGCGGGAAAAGATCAGGATTTGCCTGAGGATCAGGGTTTACCTGAAAACAGAAAAGGGTCTGTGGGTTATGAAACATATTGCAATTGGCATTCTCGGTGCCGCTGCGCTTGGATGGATGGCTTCGGCCTCGTCGGCGACAACGCTCGATACCGTCAAGGCGAAGGGCTTCATCCAGTGCGGTGTCTCGACGGGCCTGGCCGGCTTCTCGGCGCCTGACGACAAAGGCGATTGGAAAGGCATCGACGCGGATTTCTGCCGCGCTGTCGCTGGTGCAGTCTTCGGCGATGCCTCCAAGGTCAAGTTCACGCCGCTCAGCGCCAAGGAGCGCTTCACCGCGTTGCAGTCGGGCGAGATCGATCTCCTGTCGCGCAACACCACATGGACCATCAATCGCGATACCGCGCTTGGCCTGAACTTCATCGGCGTCACCTATTATGACGGCCAGGGTTTCATGATCAACGCCAAGAAACTGCCTGGCGTCAATTCGGCGCTGCAGCTTTCAGGTGCGGCAGTCTGCGTGCAGAGCGGCACCACCACCGAGCTCAACCTCGCCGATTACTTCAAGGCGAACAAGATGGAGTACAACCCGGTCGTCTTCGAAAAGCTGGAAGAGGTCAACGCTGCCTATGACGCCGGCCGCTGCGACGTCTACACCACCGACCAATCCGGCCTCTATGGCATCCGCCTGACGCTGAGTGCGCCGGCCGACCATGTCGTGCTGCCCGAGATCATCTCCAAAGAGCCGCTCGGCCCTGCCGTACGCCAGGGGGACGACCAGTGGTACCACATCGTCAAGTGGACCTACTTCGCCCTGTTGCAGGCAGAGGAACTGGGCATCACCCAGGCCAATGTCGAAGAGATGAAGACCTCGGATAATCCGGAGATCAAGCGCGTGCTCGGTCAGGAAGCCGAAACCAAGATCGGAACCGACCTTGGCGTGAGCAATGACTGGGTCGTCAACATCGTCAAGGCAGTCGGCAATTACGGTGAGATGTTCGAGCGCAATGTCGGCACCGGAAGCCCGCTGAAGATCGCGCGCGGCATCAATGCGCTGTGGACCAAGGGCGGCCTGCAATACGCACCGCCGATCCGCTGATCGAAATGTGATCCGGAAGGCAGATCATCTGCCTTCCGGTTTCTCTTTCCAGGGGATGAGCAATGGCGTCGCAGGAAGTTCTTCGCGAGGAGCCGAGCCGCGGTTCCTTCATCAACGATCCGAAAGTCCGCGGGTTTTTCTTCCAGGCGGTGGTTGTCATCTTGCTGGTGGCGGGCGTCTGGTGGATCGTCCACAACGTCATCGTCAACCTGCAGCGCCTGCATATTACTTCCGGTTTTGGCTTCCTGAACAACCGAGCAGGCTTTGACATTCCAGTCAGGCCCATCGCTTATGATTCCGATTCGACCTATGGCCAGGCCATTGTCGTCGGGCTTATCAACACCATTATCGTCGCCGTTGCCGGCATTATCACCGCGACCATCATTGGCTTCATTGTCGGCGTCGGCCGGTTATCGCGCAACTGGCTGGTTCGCAAGATTTGCACGGTCTATGTCGAGGTGTTCCGCAACATCCCGCCGCTGCTGGTGATCTTCTTCTGGTATTCAGGCGTGCTCGCGGTACTGCCGGCGCCTCGCGACAGTTTCAATTTGCCGTTCGGCTCTTTCCTCAACCAACGCGGTTTCTATTTTCCGCGCGCTATCTGGGGCGACGGCTCCTGGCTGATGTTTGTCGCCTTGCTCGTCGGCATCGCCATGGCTTTTTTTGTCGCGCGCACGGCACGCCAGCGGCAAATGGCAACCGGCCAGCAGTTTCCCGTATTCTGGACTTCGGCGGCGCTGATCGTCGGCCTTCCGCTCCTGGCCTATGCGCTGAGCGGCTTTCCCTTGAGCTTCGACTTTCCAAAACAATCGACCTTCAACCTGACCGGAGGCTTTCAGATCGGGCCGGAGTTCCTGTCTCTCTATTTGGCGCTGTCCTGTTACACGGCCTCCTTCATCGCCGAGATCGTGCGCGCCGGCATTCTCGGCGTCAGCAAGGGTCAGACCGAAGCGGCTGGCGCCCTGGGGCTACGGCCGGGATCTATCCTGCGGCTTGTCGTCGTTCCCCAAGCCATGCGGATCGTCATCCCGCCGCTGACCAGCCAGTATCTCAACCTGACCAAGAACTCGTCGCTGGCCATTGCCATCGGTTACCCCGACCTGACGGCGATCGCCGGCACAGTGCTGAACCAGACCGGTCAAGCGGTCGAGGGTGTGCTGATCATGATGGTCGTCTATCTCATCATCAGCCTGGTGACGTCGGCGGTGATGAATGTGGTCAACGCCAGGATGGCGCTGGTGGAGAGGTAAGGCCATGCAGGAACATGATACCTCCTGGGTGCGGACCGAAATGGCACTCGCTCAACAAGCCCCGGCCGGCGTGCGAGGGCCTTTGGCCTGGGTTCGCAAGAACCTGATCGGTTCGGTGGGCGACGTCATCCTGACTGTAGTGGCTATTGCGCTGGTGGTGATGATCGTGCCGCCCATCGTCAACTGGGCCTTCATCAACGCCCAGTGGACGGGGCCGGACCGGACTGTATGCGCCACGGTGGCGCAAGGCGGCATCCAGCCGGACGGTTGGTCAGGCGCCTGCTGGGCCTTCGTCAACGCGAAGTTCGGCCAGTTGATGCTTGGCCGCTATCCCCTGGAAGAGCGCTGGCGGCCGATCCTGGTCGCCGTCCTGTTCGTGGCGCTGCTGGTGCCGTTGCTGATGCCACGCGTGCCGCGCAAGGGGTTGAACGCCATTCTTCTATTCCTGGCATTGCCGATCATCGCGTTCGTGCTCCTGGTCGGCGGCATCTTCGGCCTGCCGCATGTGGAGACCCAGCTATGGGGCGGGCTGCTGGTGACGCTGAGCCTGTCCTTTGTCGGCATTGCCGTGTCGCTGCCGATGGGCATCGTGCTGGCGCTTGGCCGGCGCTCCAAGATGCCGATCGTCAAGACACTGTGCGTGGTCTTCATTGAGTTCGTTCGCGGCATCCCGCTGATCACCGTTTTGTTCTTTGCCAGCGTCATGCTGCCGCTGTTTCTGCCCGCCGGGGTTTCGTTCGACAAATATCTCAGGGCGCTGATCGGCGTCTCGCTGTTTGCCGCCGCCTATATGGCCGAAGTGGTGCGCGGCGGCCTGCAGGCGATCCCCAAGGGCCAGTATGAGGGTGCGGATTCGCTTGGCCTGGGCTACTGGCAGAAGATGGTGCTGATCGTGCTGCCGCAGGCACTGAAGCTGGTCATCCCCGGCATCGTCAATACCTTCATCGGTATGTTCAAGGACACAAGCCTCGTCATCATCATCTCGATGTTTGACCTGCTTGGCGTCGTCAAGCAGAACTTCTCGGACGCCAATTGGGCGACCCCACAGACCGCGAGATCCGGTCTCATCTTTGCAGCCTTCGTCTTCTGGCTGTTCTGCTTCGGCATGTCGCGGTATTCGATGTACACGGAACGCCGGCTCGACACCGGCCACAAACGTTGATGCATGTCGCCCAAAAGTGTTTAGCGGTTTTGGGACAACGACATGCATCATAGCTAAAAGACAGAACAAAAAGGGGAACCTGCCATGGTCATAGAAAACGCCGTCAGCGCCGAAGAGATCAAGGTCGATGCCAAGAAGATGCACATTTCGACCACCGATGTCGCAATCGACATCATCGGCATGCACAAATGGTATGGCGAGTTCCATGTGCTGAAGGACATCAACCTCAAGGTGATGCGCGGCGAGCGCATCGTCATCTGCGGTCCTTCGGGCTCGGGCAAGTCGACCATGATCCGCTGCATCAACCGGCTGGAAGAGCACCAGAAGGGCAAGATCATCGTCGACGGCAAGGAACTCACCAACGATCTCAAGAAGATCGACGAGGTGCGCCGCGAGGTCGGCATGGTGTTCCAGCACTTCAACCTGTTTCCGCATCTGACCATCCTGGAGAACTGCACGCTGGCGCCGATCTGGGTGCGCAAGACGCCGAAGAAGCAGGCCGAGGAAATCGCCATGCACTTCCTCAAGCGCGTCAAGATCCCCGAACAGGCCAACAAATATCCGGGCCAGCTGTCGGGCGGCCAGCAGCAGCGCGTAGCGATCGCGCGTTCGCTGTGCATGAACCCGCGCATCATGCTGTTCGATGAGCCGACCTCGGCGCTCGATCCCGAAATGATCAAGGAAGTGCTGGAGACGATGGTGGGCCTGGCCGAGGAAGGCATGACCATGCTGTGCGTCACTCACGAAATGGGCTTTGCCCGCAAGGTCGCCAACCGGGTGATCTTCATGGATCAGGGCCAGATCGTCGAACAGAACACGCCGGCCGAGTTCTTCGACCATCCGCGCCACGAGCGCACGAAGCTGTTTCTGTCGCAGATCCTGCACTGAGCATTTTCATGCGAACCAAAAGAGCCCGGCCGTAATGCGGCCGGGCTCTTTTGCTATCTGGGGTCGGGGTTGATCTTCTCCATTGAAACACAAAGCCGCCGCCGCATGAGAAAAGCCCTGCGTTTCGTGGCCATGCTGATTATCGTGGTCGCGCTCGCTGCCACGCTCGGCACGCTGGTGCCGCGTCCGCTGTGGCCGGCGTCAGCGGCGGGTGAGGGCACGCGCCATATTCTGGTGCTGGAGAATCCGATCCACACCGACATTGCCATTCCCGTCGATGACGAGGTGCGCCGGCGCTTCCATTTCCTGGTCGCTGCCGGCATCCCTGTCGACGCCCCGGAAGTGCGCTACATCGTCTTTGGCTGGGGCGGCCGGGCCTTCTATCTGGAGACGCCGAGCTGGTCGCAGCTGAAAGCAGTGCCCGTCCTCAAGGCGCTGACACTGGACGCCTCGGTCATGCATGTCGATATCGCCGGGGCCATCGCCGAGCCGCACCCTGCTGTCACCGGTTTCGACATCGATGAGGAACGTTTTGCAGCGCTGCTCAACTATATCGACGCGAGTTTCCAGCAAGGGCCGCATGGTCCGGTCGTCATCGAGAACGCCGCCCATTCCAGCTTCGACCGCTTCTTCGAGGCGAACGGCCATTTCAACGCGCTTGTCGGCTGCAACACCTGGACAGCCGCCGGCCTGCGCACCGCCGGCCTGCGCACCGGCTGGTGGAACCCGCTGCCGGCCTCGCTGGGCTTGTCGATGCGGTTTTATAACTAGCAGTCCTTCATCGCACCGCGACAGTGTTGGATCTTTTGAAGTCAGCGGGACAGCACTCCCCTCTGGCCTGCCGGCCATCTCCCCCGCAAGAGGGAGATCAGCCGTTTTGCCCGCGCTCCTGTCTGCAACGCCGGCGATTTTGGCGAAGGCGACGGCGACATCCAATCTCCCCCCTTGAGTGGGAGATGTCCGGCAGGACAGAGGGGAGTGGGAAGGATCGCTACGTCGACGATCTAGACTGCCGAGTGTCCGCTCGCCATCCATAGAGCCAGTCGAGGTCGGCGGCGAGCTTGTCGGGCGAGCGCATGGCCAGGAACAGATTGCGGGCGATCGCCACCGGGCCGGCAGCATGCCAGGCGAGGCGGTTTACGGCCCCACGACGCGCGGCCTTGGCGACACGCGGCCGCCGAAGATTTTCCCAGATTTGAAAACTTCTGGGCAGATCGCCAGGGAAATCGGCGATAGCGTCGGCAAGCGTGATGGCATCTTCGATCGCCATTGCCGCGCCCTGTGCGGCAAACGGCGTCATCGCATGCGCAGCGTCGCCGATCAGCGCGATGCCCCGCGGGCTCGTCCACCGCTGTTGTTCGACGGTGTGGATCGGAAAGGCCGTCCATGGGCCAGCCAGTGCCACAAGCTTCGTCAGGCCCGGCGCGGTGCCGCGCAGGGCAGCCGTGAGGATCGCGGGATCGGCATGGCCCGACCAACCTTCGGCCATGCGCTCACCCTTGGTGAATGCGGCGAGATTGAAGGCCCGGCCTTTGCTGACGGGATAGGCGACCATGTGGAAGCCTGGATGCAGGAACGTGGTGACGCAGTCGGCGGCGCCGATCGCGGCAAAGGCCTCTCCGGCCGCACCGTCGGCCGCGATTGTAGCCCGCCAGGCGAGTTCGCCCGAAAAACGGCTTTTGACGAAGTCCTCGCCTGCGAGTTGCGCCCTGACCGCCGACCAGACGCCGTCGGCGCCGACCAGCAGTTTGCCGCGTGCCTCGATCTCGCGGCCGTCCACTTCGGCGGTCACGGCGACATATTGCGCGTCTTTGACGATGCCGGTCACGCGGGCGCCGGTGATGAGCTCAATCTCTGGCCGTTCCGCCATTTGCGCCAGCAGCGCTGCCTGCAGATCGGCGCGGTGAGCGACGAGATAAGGCGCCTGCCAGCGCGCTTCGGCGGCTTGCCCAAGCGGTACCCGCGCCAGTTCGCGCAGCGTCCCGGCGTCCTTGAGCACGACCGCTTCCGGCCGCAACGCTGCCGGCAGCAGCCGGTCGAGCACGCCGAGTTTTCCAAGAATGCGTGTTGCGTTGGGCGAAAGCTGGATGCCGGCGCCGGCCGCGTCTAGGTGCTGTGCCTGTTCGATCAGCTTTACCGGATAACCCCGTCCGGCGAAGGCAAGGGCAGCGGTCAGCCCGGCGATGCCGGCCCCGGCGATTATGACCTGCCGGGACCTGATGTCTTCCATCGGGCTTGTCGCGGAAGGATCAGGCGGCCTGGTCGATATAAAGGCAACCGGCCGGCAGCGTTTCCGTCGCCCTCAGCTTCGCCGAATAGCGGTAGAGCGTCGAGCAGTAGGGACAGACCTTTTCATTGTCGTCGCCCATGTCGAGGAACACATGCGGGTGGTCGAAGGGCGGGTTGGCGCCGGTGCACATGAATTCCTTGACGCCGATGTCGATTGCCGGATGGCCCGCATCGTTCTGGAAATGGGGAATGGAACCGCCTGCCATCGTCGTCTCCTTGATCTCGTCGAAAAGCATCTGGAACATAACAGGCCTGTTTGCAAGATCGATGAAATGAAACTGTCGCAAAAGCCTGTCAGAGGATACGTTGAGCCGGTTAAGTGCATGTCCCTGAAATCGGAACGGTTTTCGCCGAAGGGTCATGCGCCACAAAAGCGTGTTAGAGGCATGGCACGTCCAGCGGCGCTCCAAGGGACGGTTGGCGGGGGAAGAGCAGGAACCATGAACGAACTGAAGCCGGTGCAGAGCGAATTCATCAATGTCGAGGTGGCGAGCCCCGAGGGCGGCAACCCCGATCGGTTCGTCAACCGTGAGTTCTCCTGGCTGCAGTTCAACCGGCGTGTGCTCGAGGAATCCCAGAACCAGCACCATCCGCTGCTCGAACGCGTCCGTTTCCTGTCGATTTCAGCCGCCAATCTCGACGAATTCTTCATGGTCCGCGTCGCCGGCCTTGCCGGCCAGGTGCGCGAAGGCATTGCGCTCAAGAGCCCCGACGGCCGCACGCCGGAGCAGCAGCTGGAACAATTGCTGCGCGAGGTCGAGCGGCTGCAGGAGGACCAGCAGAACAGCCTTTCGGCGCTGATGTTGCTGCTCAACAAGGAAGGCATTGAGAGCATCACCCGCGATGCACTGACCAAGGATGAGAAAGTCTGGCTGGAAGATCATTTCCAGGACCAGGTCTTCCCGGTCCTGACTCCACTGTCGATCGACCCGGCGCATCCGTTTCCGTTCATTCCCAATCTCGGCTTCTCGATGGCGCTGCAATTGCGCCACCGCAAGAATGGCGAGGAGATGAGCGCGCTTCTGCGCCTGCCGGTGGCGCTGAAGCGCTTCATCCGCCTGCCCGACCGCAAGCAGCACGTTCGCTTCATTCCACTGGAGGAGGCTGTCGGCCTCTATATCGGCAAGCTGTTCCCCGGCTATGAGGTCAAGGGTTCCGGCACCTTCCGCATCATCCGGGACAGCGATATCGAGGTCGAGGAAGAGTCGGAAGATCTCGTGCGCCTGTTCGAGACGGCGCTGAAGCGGCGCCGCCGCGGTTCGGTCATCCGCATCGAATTCGACAAGTCGATGCCCGGTGAATTGCGCGAGTTCGTCGCCGGCGAGCTTGGCGTCTCTTCGAGCCGCATCAGCGTTCTGACCGGCCCGCTGGCGCTCAGCCAGATTTCCGAGATCGTCGCCGTGCCGCGCGACGACCTGAAGTTCACCCCCTACAATCCGCGCTTTCCCGAGCGCATCCGCGAGCATGGCGGCGATTGTTTCGCGGCCATCCGCGAGAAGGACATCGTCGTCCACCACCCCTATGAATCCTTCGACGTGGTGGTCCAGTTCCTGCGCCAGGCAATGGCCGACCCGGAGGTGGTGGCAATCAAGCAGACGCTCTACCGCACCTCCAACGACAGCCCGATCGTGCGCGCCTTGGTCGACGCGGCCGAGGCCGGCAAGTCGGTGACCGCCCTGGTCGAGCTCAAGGCGCGCTTCGACGAGGAAGCCAACATCCGCTGGGCGCGCGACCTCGAACGCGCCGGCGTCCAGGTCGTGTTCGGCTTCCTCGAACTGAAAACCCATGCGAAAATGTCGCTCGTGGTGCGGCGTGAGGACGGCAAGCTGCGCAACTATGTACATCTCGGCACCGGCAACTACCATCCGGTGACCGCGCGCATCTACACCGACCTGTCCTTCTTCACCACCGATCCGACGATCGCGCGCGATGTCGCCCAGCTGTTCAACTTCATCACCGGCTACGCCGAGCCGACCGATGAGATGCGGATCGCCATCTCGCCGTTTACGCTGCGCAGCCGTATCCTCAAGCACATTGCCGACGAGGTCGCCTACGCGCTGGCTGGCCGTCCGGCGCGCATCTGGATGAAGATGAACGCGCTCGTCGATCCCAACATCATCGACGCGCTCTATGACGCCAGCCGTGCCGGCGTCGAGATCGATCTCGTCGTGCGGGGCATCTGCTGCCTGCGGCCGCAGGTGCCCGGCCTGTCGGAAAACATCAGGGTCAAGTCGATCGTCGGCCGCTTCCTCGAACACAGCCGCATCTACTGCTTCGGCAACGGCCATGGCCTGCCGTCGGACGAGGCGATCGTCTACATCGCCTCGGCCGACTTGATGCCACGCAATCTCGACCGCCGCGTCGAGACTATGGTGCCGATCACTAATCCGACGGTGCATGAACAGATCCTTGGCCAGATCATGCTGGGCAACATCATGGACAACCAGCAAAGTTTCGACGTATTGGCTGACGGAACCTCCCGGCGCGTCGTGCTGGAGGAGGGTGAGGAACCGTTCAACGCGCAGGAATATTTCATGACCAATCCGAGCCTGTCGGGACGGGGTGACGCGCTGAAGTCGCATGCGCCCAAGCGCATCGCGCAGTTCAAGCGTCGCAAGAAGAACACCGGCTGATGATTTCAACGTCCCAAGGCCGGCTGCAGGATCGCCGGCCGCTGTCCATCATCGACATCGGCTCGAACTCGATCCGCCTTGTCGTCTATGAAGGGCTGGCGCGCTCGCCTACCTTGCTGTTTAACGAAAAGATGCTGGCCGGTCTCGGCCGCGGCATCGTTTCGACCGGCAAGCTCGATCCCGAGGCGGTGACGCGCTCGATGGAGGAGTTCCGCCGTTTCCGCGCGCTCTCCGACCAGGCGGGTGCGGAGCACATGTTTGTGCTGGCAACGGCCGCGGCCCGCGAAGCGATCAACGGACCCGACTTCATCCACCGCGCCCAGGATGTGCTCAAGACCGAGATCCGCGTGCTCACTGGCCGGCAGGAGGCGCATTATTCAGCGCTTGGCGTCATTTCGGGCTTCCACCCCGCCAATGGCATTGCCGGCGATCTTGGCGGCGGCAGCCTGGAGCTTATCGACATCAATGGCGAGGCGATCGGCGACGGCATCACGCTGCCGCTGGGTGGCCTGCGGCTGCAGGACATGGCCAGGAATTCGCTCGCCCAGGCGGCAAAGATCACCCGCGACGAACTGGCGCGCGCCAAATTGTTGAAGGGCGGGCTGGGACGGCCCTTTTACGCCGTTGGCGGCACCTGGCGAAACCTTGCCCGGCTGCACATGGAAATGACCAACTACCCGCTTGGCGTCATGCACCACTATGAGATCGGTGTCGAAAGCGCCGCCAATTTCCTGAAGCAGGTGGCGAAAGGCGAGATCGAGAAGGTCAAGGGCATCGAAGGTGTGTCGAAGAACCGCCGTTCGCTGCTGCCCTATGGCGCGGTCGTGCTGCAGGAGATCATGGCGGCGATGCAACCGTCGAAGATCATCGTCTCGGCATTGGGCGTGCGCGAAGGGTTTCTCTATTCGCTGCTCGACCCTGCCGAGCAGAAGGCCGATCCGCTGGTCTCCGCTTCGGAGGAACTGGCGCGGCTGCGGTCGCGCTCGGTCACCCATGCGCATGAGCTTGTCGAATGGACGGACAAGACCTTTGCCGCCTTCGGCATCGACGAGACGGAGGATGAGGCACGCTATCGCCACGCTGCCTGTCTGCTGGCCGATATAGGCTGGCGCGCACACCCGGAATATCGCGGCAAGCAGTCGCTCAACATCATTGCCCACGCATCCTTCATTGGCGTCGATCACCCCGGCCGTGCCTTCCTGGCGCTGGTCGGCCTGTTCCGCCACGAAGGCGTGTTCAACGATGCGGCGCCGGAAATCCGCGGCCTGGCGACGCCGCGCTATCTCGAGCGCGCCCGCATCCTGGCGGCGGTGCTGCGCGTCGTCTATCTGCTGACTGCGGCCATGCCCGGCGTCATGCCGCGGCTGAAATGGGAAAACCGCGGCAATGGCACGTTGGCGCTGGTGCTGCCGGCCTCACTTTCCGATCTTTACGGCGAACGCCCGGCCGGACGGCTGGCGCAACTGGCGCGGATCACCAACCGCCGGCTGGTGCTGGCGGTCGAGGGTGGGCAGAGCGTGTCGGTGAAGTAGGCGCGGCCTGACAGCAAAACCATGTCGTCGTCGGCCTCGCGTTCGAGCACCGGCTTCCTCAATCCGTCGCTGCTTCGCACCGCCACCTTCCCCCTCCGGAGGGAAAGGAAGGGAGCCTCGTTGGAAAGCGTTGGCGGCAATAGGCTCGCGCCCTTCCTCTACCCCGTCGATCGGGGGAGAGGGGGCTCGGCGAAGCCGAGACGGAGTGGGGGTCGACCTGCCTCGGGCATCGATGGTTCAACCGGGACGATATTTGACGATATCAGACCGCGGCACCGCGCCCGTCGATCGACCAGGCCCCGGCGCCGGCCATGGCTAGCGCCAGGAATCCGCCGGCGATGGCAATATCCTTCATCAGCATCTGCTGGTGCAGGAAGGTGAGCATCGGGTCATCGCCGCCCTGGCCGTAGTGGCCGATGGAGCCTGCAACGATGCAGAAAGCGGCAAGAAGTATCGCAACGACCGGCGTCTGAAAGCCGACCAGTATCAAGAGACCGGCAATCAACTCGAACAGCCCGGTGCCCCAGGCGGCAAGGGTCGGCAATGGCATGCCGAGGCCGGCGAAATAGCCGGTCGTCCCGGCAATGTCGGCGAGCGCGTGGTAGCCGGAGGGAACGAGCAGGGCGGCGAGCAGCAGCCGGGAAATCAGAAGCAATGCATCGCGGGGCATGGTCATCTCCGTTGTCTGTCCGCCGGCTGTTTCGAGACCGATCCTAGCAGGGATGGGACGGGTGCGCGCTTGGGCAGACAACGAAAAAGCGGCGTGGAAAATTCCACGCCGCTTTTTTCAGGCTTGGGAGGGAAAGCTCAGCCGCGCTTGGCGTCGATCGAGTAGGCGCCAGGGCCCGAGGAAGCCAGCAGCAGGAAACCGCCGGTGATGGCGACGTTCTTCAGGAAATGGATCATCTGGTTCTGGTCGGCCCAGCCGGTATGGGCGACAAAGGCCGAGGCGATGGTGAAGACCGCGAGCACCCAGGCGGCGATGCGGGTCTGAAAGCCAACGAGCACGGCAAGGCCGCCGAGCAATTCGATCAGGCCGACGACAATGGCCGTTACGGTCGGCACCGGCAGGCCCATGGCGCCGAAATAGCCGGCGGTGCCCGAAATGGCGGTGAGCTTGCCGAAGCCGGAAAGCAGGAAGATGGCGGCGAGCAGGATGCGGCCGAGCAGGATGGTGGTGGAGCTGTTGGACGCGATGCCGGCGCCGGCAGCGGAAGTGTTGATGGACATGGTGGCTCTCCGAAAAGGGTTGATGTCCCGTCAGATAGACCAAGCCGACTGTTCACCAAAGCCGCCAGTCCGGCGACACATTGTTCACAGGACGTACATTTCGGGATCGTTCGACCGACGCAAAATTCTTGTCGCGGCCAGCAGCGGCGGGAGCAAATTGTCCCGCCACAAAATTCGGATTTCTAGTTGACGCAATCCCCAAGAAGAGGGCTGCGCGCTTCCCGAGGAAACGCAAGGCACTTCCCCTGGAATCGCTTAACCCGGATGCGTCATGTCCTCCGGCCGCACCAGCCGGTCGTAGTCTGCCTCGCTGACCAGCCCGGTGGCCAGTGCTTCCTCGCGCAAGGTGGTGCCCTTCTTGTGCGCGGTCTTGGCGATCTTGGCGGCATTGTCGTACCCGATCGTCGGCGCCAGCGCGGTCACCAGCATCAGCGAGCGGTCGAGCGCGGCTTTGATGTTGTCTTCGCGAGCCTCGATGCCGAGGACGCAATTGTCGGTGAAGGAGATCGAGGCGTCGGCCAACAACTGCACCGACTGCAGGAAGTTGTAGGCCATCAGCGGGTTGTAGACGTTGAGCTCGAAATGGCCCTGGCTGCCGGCGAAGGTCAGCGAGGCGTTGTTGCCGAACACCTGCACGCAGACCTGCGTCAGAGCCTCGCATTGGGTCGGGTTGACCTTGCCCGGCATGATCGAGGAACCCGGCTCGTTTTCCGGCAGCGACAGTTCGCCGAGGCCCGAGCGCGGGCCGGAGCCGAGGAAGCGGATGTCGTTGGCGATCTTGAAGAGGGCGGCGGCCGCCGCGTTGATGGCGCCATGCGAGAACACCATGGAATCGTGCGCGGCGAGCGCCTCGAACTTGTTCGGCGCGGTGACGAAGGCAATGCCGGTAATGTCGGCGATGCGCGCCGCCACCTTTTCCGCAAAGCCGACCGGCGCGTTGAGGCCGGTGCCGACGGCGGTGCCGCCCTGCGCCAGTTCCTGCAGGCCGGGCAGCGTCATCTCGATGCGCTTGATCGAAGAGGCCACCTGCGCGGCGTAGCCGGAAAATTCCTGGCCCAGCGTGAGGGGTGTCGCGTCCTGCGTATGGGTGCGGCCGATCTTGATGATGTGGGCGAAGGCCTTCGTCTTGACCTCGAGCGCAGCGTGCAGATGCTTCAGCGCCGGCAGCAGATCGTGCACGATGCGCTCGGCGCACGCGATGTGCATGGCTGTCGGGTAGGTGTCGTTCGACGACTGGCTCATATTGACGTGGTCGTTAGGGTGCACCGGCTTCTTCGAGCCCATGACGCCGCCCAGAAGTTCGATCGCCCGGTTGGAGATCACCTCGTTGGCGTTCATGTTGGACTGCGTGCCCGAGCCGGTCTGCCAGACGACCAGCGGGAAATGATCGTTCAGCTTGCCGTCGATCACCTCTTGCGCCGCCTCGATGATCGCCTTGCCGACTGCCGGATCGAGCCGCTTCAACTCCATATTGGCTTCCGCCGCCGCTCGCTTGACGATGCCGAGCGCACGCACGATCGAGGCCGGCTGCTTTTCCCAGCCTATCCTGAAATTGCCGAGGGAACGCTGCGCCTGCGCGCCCCAGTAACGGTCGGCGGCAACCTCGATGGGGCCGAACGTGTCGGTTTCGGTTCTGGTCCTGGCAGCGGTCACTTGTCTCTCCGACGATCGAATTCGGCAACGGCGTATCGCGTTGCACAATGGCCTTCAAGCAGAGATTGCGGCCGGCAGGCAGTAAATCGGTTGAAGCAGTAGCGCCGGCCTTCGGGATCCTGCACCCTCCACTTTCGTGTGAAGGAAATTGCTCCTCAGTGCGGCTTGATCCCATGAAGTGGACGGAAACTTGCGGATTTAGCTCGATAAGATCATGTCGAGCTGGCGGATTGCTCTACGCAAACTTCCCCCAGGATCAGCAATGCGCAATTCATGTGGTAGTGTGCTGAGAGTTCTGCAAATTCGCTGAGAGGGGGCGGTCATGGCAGGCTGGTGATTGTTCACGTCACCTGATTCCCGCGAAGGAACGCC
>NZ_JAMYSN010000032.1:0-59197 GCF_040321955.1 Mesorhizobium sp. M0217
CGCCGTGCGCCCCCTGCGCCCGCCTGCCTGCTCCCGCCCCGGCGCTGGGGCCCCGCGCCCCGCCCCCCGGCGTGGGGGGGCGGCGCGCCCGCCCCCCCCCCCCCCCCGGGGGGGGGGGGCGCGGACGATCGTGCCAAGCCACCCCGTTTCGCTGACGCCGCCACACGGCGTCCGCTCACCGACCCTCCCCACAAGGGGGAGGGTAAAGAAGCCCGCATCGGCTTCGACGAAGTTTGCGCCACGCTTGACGTGCCGCTAGGCCCCGAGATCGGCCAGTGCTGCGGCGGGCGCGTCGAAGTCTTGATCCGTGTCGTCGATGCCGCGCTTACTGCCGAGCTGATCGCGGCCGCAGAAGCCGAGGAAGCCCACCTGCCGCATGTCTATATCTTCGGCGGCGGCCATGTCGGCCGGGCGCTGGCCTCGACTGTTGCACTTCTTCCCGTGCGTGGTGTCGTCATCGAGACGCGGGCCGAAGCGCTGGAAGGCATGCCGGAAACCGTCGAGACGCGGCTGACGCCGATGCCCGAGGCCGAGGTGCGAAACGCCCCCGCCGGCACCGCCTTCGCCATCCTCACCCACGACCATGCGCTGGATTTCCTCATCGTCGCCGAAGCGCTGAAGCGCGACGACGCGGCCTATGTCGGCATGATCGGCTCGAAAACCAAGAGAGCGACGTTCAGGAACTGGTTCCTGAAATCGGCTGAGGGCACGGAGGCTGAGTTCGCCCGCCTCGTCTCGCCGATCGGCGGCGATGCGGTCAAGGACAAGCGCCCACCGGTCATAGCTGCGCTGGCCGCGGCCGAGATCATGACGGCGCTGGTCGCGCACGGCGCGGCACCGGCGGTAAGCCAGCAGGCGCGGCAAGGCCAAGAGGTAGCCGGCTAATCTTTTTTATCCGACCGCTTCAGGCCAAGATGATCTCGCAAGGTGCTGCCTTCGTATTCCCGACGGAACAGTCCGCGTCGCTGCAGTTCCGGCACCACCAGCGTGGCAAAGGCATCGAGCTCGCCGGGGAAGTATGACGGCATGACGTTGAAGCCGTCCGCGCCGCCGCCCTCGAACCGCGCCTGCAATTCGTCAGCGATCCGCGCCGGCGTGCCGACGATACGCCAATGGCCACGTGCGCCGGCGAAATGGCGCGCAAGCTGGCGGATCGACAGGCCGTCGCGGCGCGATTGTTGGATGACCAGCGCCTGGCGGCTTTTCATGCCCTCGGTCTCCGGCAGTTCGGGCATCGGTCCGTCGATCGGATAGCTCCCGAGATCGGAGATGCTGAGATAGCTGGACAGTAGCGCCACGCCGACATCGTCGGGGATCAGCGCCTGCAATTCCTCCTGTTTCTCCCGCGCTTCGGCCTCGGTGTCTGCCACCACCGGGGAGACGCCGGGCATGATCTTGATGTCGTCGGGTTCCCGCCCATAGCCCGCCATACGGCCCTTGAGGTCGTCGTAAAAGGCCTTGGCTTCCTCGAGGGTCTGCGCCGCCGTGAACACGACGTCGGCGGTGCGGGCGGCAAGGTCGCGGCCGACATCCGAGGCGCCGGCCTGCACCATCACCGGCGCGCCCTGCGGCGAGCGCGGCAGGTCGAGCGAGTCGCGCACCGAAAAGCTCTGGCCGTTGTGACCGTGAAAGCCGCTGCCTTGCCAAAGTCCTGATACCACCTCGGCGAATTCGCGCGCCCGCTCGTAGCGGTCGGCATGCGGTTTCAGGCCCGTCGCGCCGAAATTGGCGGCTTCGATGGGACTGGCCGACGTCACCAGGTTCCAGCCAGCCCGGCCACCACTCAGATGATCGATCGAGAGAAAGGTGCGCGCCAGCCCATAGGGCTCGTTGTAGCTGGTCGAGGCCGTCGAAACGAGGCCGATGCGGCTGGTCTGGACGGCGAGCGCGGACAGCAGGCTGATCGGCTCGAAGCCGATCGAGCGTGAGGTCTGGCTGGCGATGCCGACATTGGCTTCGCGCAGGCCGGCGGCGTCCTCGCAGAACACCATGTCGAACTTCGCCGCTTCCGCCGTGCGCGCCAGCCGGATGTAATGATCGATGTCGATGCCTGCCGTGACATGCGCCTTGGGGTGACGCCAGGCGGCGATGTGGTGGCCCGTCGCCCACAGGAAGGCGCCAAGCTTCATCTGGCGGGTCATTGCGCTCCTCCGGCAAGTCTGAGATGCGAACGCAAGGTGGTGCCGGGATAATCCGGTCGGACGAGGCTGCGGCGCTGCAATTCCGGCAGCACGCGGCCGATGAAACCGTCAATCGCGGCAGGCGGTATTGCGATGTTGAACCCGTCGCAGCTTTGCGAGCTGAACAATGTTTCGAGCGCGTTGGCAGCGACATCTGCGCCAACGTTCAGCAGCAGCTTGACCGCACCCGGATCGCGTCCGCAGGCCACAACGCGGCGCTTGAGATCGTCATGGCGCGCCTTGGCGTCCTCTGTGGGTCTGTCCAGCAGGACGACATCGGCGGTGCGGGCGGCGATATCCAGGTCGGCCTCGGACAGGCCGGACAGCACCAGCACCGGCGTATCCTGCGGCGAGCGCGCGACGTTCAGCGGCCCGCGCACGGAGAAAAATTCGCCCTTGTGGTCGAGCAGGTGCATTTTTTCGGGATCGTGGAAGCGGCCGCCGATCTTGTCGAACAGCAGCGCGTCGGCATCCCAGCCCTGCCACAGGCGCTGAACGATGCCGATGTATTCCTGCGTGCGGCGGCGGAACACATCGTCGGAAAATCCATCCGGCCGGCTGAAATTGGCGGCTTCCCGTGGCGCCTGCGCCATGGTCGCGTGCCAGCCGGCGCGGCCATGGCTGATGATGTCGAGCGAAGCAAAACGGCGCGCCAGATTGTACGGCTGGTGAGCCACCGTCGAGGCTGCAGCGACAAGGCCGATCCGACTTGTCACCGTCGCCAGCGCCGCCAGCAAGGTCGTCGCTTCGAAAGAACTCGACCCGGCGCTGTTCGGCGCGGAATCATCGAGGACAATCATGTCCAGCCCCGCCGCTTCCGCTTGCTTGGCAAAGCCGGCCAGGTCGCTAAACCCGAGCGGCTGCCCGGAAGTAATGTTGAGCGAAACGGCAAGATGCATTGTGGCTTGCTGGTCAGTCGGCATGGGACCATCGATCATAGGGCGGCGTATGCGAACCTAAGGTCACCTGCTTGTAAGACAACCCTGGCGACTGGGCCAACAGCCCCTCACTTGCCGGCCAGCAAATCCTTGATCAGCCGCTGGCAACGCTCGGCCATGAAGTCGAGCAACAGCCGCACCTTTGGATCCTGCAGCTTCTTGTGCGGATAGACGGCGGCGAACTGCACCGGCGTTGGCGGCGTGCTGGCCAGGATGACCTGCAGCCGCCGGTCGCGGATGAAGGGTTCGACCTCGAAGCGCGGCTTGTTGATGATGCCGCGGCCCGACAGCGCCCAGCCGGTCAGCACATCGCCATCGTCGGTGTCGTAGGGGCCGTGCACCTCGAATTTCTGCGGGCCGGACGGCGTCTGCAGCGTCCAGACATATTCGCGCGCCCCGGAATAGCGCAGCATCAGGCAGTCGTGCTTCTTGCCGATCAGCTCCTGTGGCTCCACCGGCTCGCCGCGCGCTTCGAGATATTTCGGTGCCGCCACCAGCACGCGTTCACATTCCATGATGCCGCGCATCCGCAGGCTGGAATCCTCGATGATGCCGAGCTTGAAGGCGACGTCGATGCCTTCCTTCATGATGTCGATATTGTGGTCGGAGAGCCTCAGCCGCACCTCGATATCGGGGTATTTGTCGTGGAAATCCGGAATGCCCGACGCCACCAGCCGCCGTCCGAGGCCGAGCGGTGCGGTCACCTTGATGGTGCCGCGCGGTTGGCCGGAAAGCGCCGAAACCGCGGCTTCCGCCTCGGTGATAGCCTCCAGCACCTGCTTGGCGCCGGAGTAGAACACCGTGCCATGCTCCGTCGGCATCAATTGCCGTGTCGTGCGGTTGAACAGCCGCACGCCGAGGTGTTTTTCCAGCTCCTTGATGCGGTTGGAGGCGACCGCCGGCGAAATGCGCATGTCGCGGCCTGCCGCCGAGAGATTACCAAGCTCGACGACGCGGACGAAGACGGCGATGTTGTCGAGATAGGCCATTCGTGGCTCTTTATGTGGCGGCGTACGTGGTCAGCCTAGTATTTTCCATTTTTTTTTGAAAGTCATCGTACACCTCGCCTCTTTTCGTTTGCGCCCCACACCGTAAAGTCAGCCGATCGGCAGGGACGATTTCACATGATGGATTTCGCGATTTTCTGGGACTGGCTGAGTTTCGCCGTGCGCTGGCTGCACGTCGTCACCGGCATCGCCTGGATCGGCTCGTCCTTCTATTTCGTCGCGCTCGACCTTGGCCTGCGCCAGCGCCCCGGCATGCCGGTCGGCGCATTCGGCGAGGAATGGCAGGTGCATGGCGGCGGCTTCTACCACGTCCAGAAATATCTGGTGGCGCCGGCCGAAATGCCGGAACACCTGACCTGGTTCAAGTGGGAATCCTACGCCACCTGGCTGTCCGGCTTCGCCATGCTGTGCGTGGTCTACTATGCCGGCGCCGACCTGTTCCTGATCGACCCCAATGTTCTGTCCATGTCGGTTCCCGTGGGCATCCTGCTGTCGATGGCGACGATCGGCGTCGGCTGGGTTGTCTACGATCTGCTCTGCCGGTCGCCGCTCGGCAAAAGTGACACCGGACTGATGCTGGTGCTCTATGGCGTTCTGGTGTTCATCGCCTGGGGTCTGACGCATCTGTTCACCGGCCGCGCCGCTTTCCTGCATCTCGGCGCCATCACCGCCACTATCATGTCGGCCAATGTCTTCATGGTGATTATTCCAAACCAGAAGATCGTCGTCGCCGACCTGATTGCCGGCCGAAAGCCCGACCCGAAATACGGCAAGATCGCCAAGCAGCGCTCGCTGCACAACAACTACCTGACGCTGCCCGTGCTGTTCCTGATGCTGTCGAACCACTATCCGCTGGCGTTTGCGACGGAGTTCAACTGGGTCATCGCCTCGCTGGTGTTCATCATCGGCGTCTTGATCCGGCACTATTTCAACACCGTGCATAAGCGTGCCGGCAACCCCCACTGGACCTGGATGGCGGCTGCGGTGCTATTCGTCATCATCATGTGGCTGTCGACAGCGCCGAAAATACTGACCGGCGAGCCCAAGGCATCCGCCGCGGCCGAAGTCTATATCGCCTCGTCGCATTTCCCGGCGGTGCGCGACACCGTGCTTGGCCGCTGCTCGATGTGCCATACGGCCGAGCCGGTCTATGAAGGCATCTACCATGCGCCGAAGGGCGTGATGCTCGACACCGACGCCGGCATTGCCGAGCATGCGCGTGAAATCTATTTGCAGGCCGGGCGCAGCCACGCCATGCCGCCCGCCAACGTCACCCAGATCAGCGACAAGGAACGGGCGCTGCTGGTCGCCTGGTTCGAAGGCGCAGGGAAATAGGGATGACCTCCACACTTCTGCGCGGCCGCACCCTAAGTTTTTTGCGCTGGCCCGAAGCCATCGACGACCATGCCGCCTGGCGCTATGAGGAGGATGGCGGCCTGCTGATCCGCGACGGCCGGATCGTTGCCGTGGGCAGCTACACGGAAGTCGAAAAGCAAGCGGGCGACGGTGCGAAAAAGATCGATCATCGGCCGCATCTGCTGCTGCCCGGCTTCATCGATGCGCATGCGCATTTCCCGCAGATGCAGGTCATTGCCTCCTACGGCGCCGAACTGCTCGACTGGCTGAACACCTACACCTTTCCCGAAGAGACCAAATTCGCCAACGCCCAGCATGGCCGCCGCATCGCCCGGCTGTTCCTGGACGAGATGGTGCGCCACGGCACGACGACGGTCGCCGCCTACTGCTCGGTGCACAAGGCGTCTGCCGAAGCGTTCTTTGCCGAATCGCATGCGCGCGGCATGCTCAACATTGCCGGCAAGGTGATGATGGACCGCAATGCGCCGGCAGGCGTGCTCGACACGCCGCAATCCGGCTATGACGATACGAAGGCGCTGATTGCGGAATGGCACGGCAAGGGCCGCCAGCTTTATGCGATCACGCCGCGCTTCGCCATCACCTCCTCGCCCGAGCAGCTGGAGATGGCCGGCACGCTCTGCCGCGAAAACCCCGACCTGCACATGCAGACGCATCTGTCGGAAAACCACGCCGAAATCGCCTTCACGCAAAAACTCTATCCGCAGGCGCGCGACTACACCGATGTCTACGAGCAGTATGGCCTGCTGGGGCCAAAGAGCCTGTTCGGCCACTGCATCCATCTCTCGGAACGAGAGGCCGATGCGCTGTCGGACTCAGGCTCGGTGGCGGTGTTCTGCCCGACCTCGAACCTGTTCCTCGGCTCCGGCCTGTTCGACTACCAGCGCTTTCGTCGCCGCGACAAGCCGCTCAGGATCGCTGCCGCCACCGATGTCGGCGGCGGCACCAACTATTCGATGCTGCGCACCATGGACGAGGGCTACAAGGTGATTGCGCTGAATGGCGAAAAGCTGAACCCGTTCCAGTCCTTCTGGCAGATAACGCGTGGCAATGCCGAGGCGCTGTCTGTGGCGGACAAGGTCGGCACGCTGGATGAAGGCACCGACGCGGACATCACCGTGCTCGACGCCCGCGCCACGCCGGCGATGCGGCTGAGGATGGAGACTGTGGAGACGCTGGCGGAGGAGCTGTTCCTGCTGCAGACATTGGGCGACGACCGCGCGGTGCGCGAGGTCTATGTTGCGGGGCGGCCGGCCAAGATCGATATGATCGTGGGGTAGGACCCATCATCCGCGCGGGACAAGATGATGATTGCGCCTGGTTGCCAAGTGGTCCCCCACTCCGTCGCCGCTTCGCGGCGCCACCTCTCCCCCCTCCGGAGGGAGAGGAAGGGAGCCTTTGCTTCGGAGGACGGGCGCCGGTTCGGACAGCTTGGCGCCCTTCCTCTACCCTGTCGATCGGGGGAGAGGTGTCGAGAGAAGCTCGACGGAGTGGGGGTCGACCCTGGCGGGGCAAGACCACCACCGCGACGAGACCTTGACCGGGCGGAGCTTGTCGTACACACGATTTGTGACTGACTTCGGAGAACAAAATGGCCGCTGCCGACGACATCGCTCTGATCCAGAAACAGGAAGAGACGCTGGTCTTCCCGGCCTTCGACGAGGCCGTCGCCTTCAAGGTCGGCGCGGCGATCCGCGAGCGGGCGCTGGCCGAAAAGCTGCCCATCATTGTCGATATCAGGCTGTGGGATCGGCCGCTGTTTTATGCCGCGATGCCCGGTTCAAACGCCTCCAACCCCGACTGGGCACGACGCAAGATCAATGTGGTCAAGCGCTACCTCAGGAGCACCTATCGTCTGGTGCTGGAACAGCAGCGACCGGACCGCACCTTCAAGGTCGGCGAGGGGCTGGATATTGCTGATTACGTACTGGCCGGCGGCGGGTTTCCGGTGACTGTAAAGGGTGCCGGCGTCATCGGCGTCATCGCCGTCTCCGGCCTGCCGGAACGCCAGGATCATGGCGTCGTCGTCGATGCACTGTGCGATCATCTCGGCGTCGATCGGACACAATTGGCGCTGCCGCCGGAAGGTAAATCGTGACGTTGGCGCTGCCCCTCATCCGCCTGCCGGCACCTTCTCCCCGTATAGTGACGGGAGAAAGGACAAGCTCGAGCGCTGGCGATCCCCTCTCCCCGTCTTTCACGGGGTGAGGGTGAGGGGCAGCGCCAACGTTTGCTCATTTTAAAAACCGCCAGTTACGGCCAAGGATAACCGTGCTCGATCCCAAATCCTTTCTCATCTCGATCTTCAATGCCGCTGTTGCCGCTGCCGATCCTGAACGGACCATCAGGGATCATCTGCCGGCCAGGCCCAAGGGCCGTACCATTGTCATTGGCGCCGGCAAGGGCTCGGCGCAGATGGCGGCCGCGTTCGAGAAGGTGTGGGATGGCCCAATCGAAGGGCTGGTCGTCACCCGCTACGGCTATGGCGCCAGATGCGAGCGCATCGAAATCATCGAGGCGGCACATCCGGTACCGGACGCTGCCGGTCTTGAGGCGTCGCGGCGCCTGCTCGAAAAGGTGCAAGGGCTGACTGCGGACGACCTGGTAGTGGCGCTGATATCGGGCGGAGGATCGGCGCTGCTGCCGTCGCCTGCCGCCGGCCTGACGCTCGCCGACGAAATCGCCGTCAACGAGGCGCTGCTTGCCTCCGGCGCGCCGATCGCGGCGATGAACACAATCCGCAAGCATCTCTCGACCATCAAGGGCGGCCGGCTGGCAGCTGCCGCCTGGCCGGCCAAACTGGTATCACTGGTTGTCTCTGACATTCCCGGCGACAACCCGGCGCTGGTGGCCTCCGGCCCGACCGTGCCCGACTCCGGCAACCGCGCCGATGCGCTGGCCTCGATAGCGGCCTACGGCATGAAACTGCCCGACGCCGTCATGGCGCACATCAACTCGCCAGAGGCCGATGCGCCAGATCTGGATGACCAGCGCTTTTCACGCAATGAAGTGCACCTGATCGCCTCGGCTGGCGTGTCGCTGGAAGCGGCAGCCGCTGAGGCAAAACGGCAGGGCATCGAAGCCGTCATCCTCTCCGATTCCATCGAGGGCGAGGCGCGCGAGGTCGGTGGCGTGCATGCAGCCATTGCGCGCGAAGTGGCGACGCGCAACCGGCCGTTCAAAAAGCCGGTGCTGATCCTGTCCGGCGGCGAGACGACCGTGACCTTGCGGGCCCCTGTTGACGGAAAAAGGGGCAAGGGCGGCCGCAACTCCGAATTCCTGCTCGCCTTTGCCATCGGCATCAGCGGCGCGGAAGGTATTCATGCACTGGCCGCCGATACCGACGGCATCGATGGCTCGGAAGACAATGCCGGCGCCTTTGCCGATGGCTCGACTGTCTCGCGCATGCGTGCCGCCGGCATCGACGCCAAGGCGATGCTGGCCGGCAACAATGCCTGGACGGCGTTCAACGCGATCGGCGATCTGTTCGTGCCGGGGCCGACGGGTACGAATGTGAACGATCTGAGGGCAATCCTAATCAGTTAATCTGGCCGTGGCGGCCGAAGTTTTCCAACGTTGGATTCACGACCGTGAAGCCACCCAGCTTCGTCATCCCTGGGCGAAGCAGGAGCGAAGCTCCGTCGCGAAGACCCCCGGGGATCCATTCCGTGATGTTAGCCGTCGAGCGCAACGGCATAATTCTGCACCGTAGCAGCGTGCAAACGTCGCGGCATGGATCCTCGGGTCTGCGCTGCGTCGCTTCACTCCTTGCTCCGCCCGCGGATGACGATGTCGCTGAGGCTTTCGCTCATCTCACGACCCCATCAGCCGCTTCACCTCTTTCATATCCTTTAGGAACCGCTCGCGCTCAGCCTCCTTGTCCGTCGGCTCGTGAATGCGCAGGATAAAGGAGGGGTGGATGGTGATGAACACGCGCAAGCCATCCTCGCGTTCGATCAACTGGCCGCGCATTTTCGTCACGGCAATGGCCTTGCCCAGCAGCGACAACGCCGCCGTTGCCCCAAGCGCCACGGCGAGGTCCGGCTTGATCAGCTCAAGCTCCCGGCCGATCCACCAGCGGCAGGCCTGGACTTCGCCGGCATTTGGCTTCGAATGGATGCGGCGCTTGCCGCGCGGCTCGAACTTGAAATGCTTGACGGCGTTGGTGACGTAGACTTTTTGCCGGTCGACGCCTGCGTCATCGAGAATTGCATCGAACACTTTGCCCGCTGGCCCGACAAAAGGTTTGCCGGCGAGATCTTCCTGATCGCCCGGTTGTTCGCCGACGAAGACCACTTTGGCATCATCCGGCCCCTCGCCGAACACGGTCTGTGTCGCGTCGCGCCACAACGGGCAGCGGCGGCAGCCTTTCGCGGCTTCGCGTAGCTCGGAAATGGTGTTGGCGTCATCGTCCGGCGCCTCGGCCGGCTCGCGCTTCGGCCAATGTTTCGCCTGCAGCTTGGCGTGGTGCGGCGCCGGCATTGTCGGCAGTCTGGCAATCATATCCCTGGCGGCCTCGTCCGCTCCTGCGATCAGATCTGGAATGAGCGAGGCCTCGGGAAGGTTCCGCCAATATTTCTTCGGCATCTCCTTCTGCATCGCCTTCACCTTGAGCCGCGCCGGGTTGAAGATGTTTTCGAAATAGGTCAGCCACAACGCCTCGGTGTCGTCCTGATCGGGTGCATCGCCCTTGGCCGCACCCGGCCCGATCGCCAGCCTTTCGCCGTTCCAGTCGGCGGAGGCATAGGGCGTCAGGATGGTCCAGCGCATGCCGGTGAACCGCCGGACGAAGAAATCCGCGTTGCGCTCGACAATGAAATGCTCCGGCTCGAACCAGGCGACGTAGCGCTCGTTCTCGCCGTCGCCGATCTTCCGGAAGCGTACGAAGGCATGCATCTTATGGCTGTCGCGCCGCACCGCCTTTTCCATGGCTTCGAGCCGCCTGGTGTCGGGATCGGATGCGATCGCCAGCAGTTTCGGCTCGGTTCGCAGGCGCCAAAGCATCCGGTAGAGAAAGGCAAACCGGCCGGGGTCGGAGTGGCAGAAGGCGGTTTCTGCACGGGCGATGAACTCGCGCGGGACGGTAAGCTGCGCGCCCTCTGGCACCGCCGGCAAGGCATCTTGAGGATCATTGGCGTCGGACCCGACACCCCAACTAATATCCTCAGGCCGGACCTCATTCAGCGCCAGACGCCGTGCCGCATCGCGCCAACCGGCGAAATCGGTCTGGCTCGCTAGCCGGACGGTGTATCGGGCAAGGTCGAGCTGGGCCGGCTGCATGGTCAAAACAGCGACAGTTGTTCGCAGGACTTTACGATCGTGTCGCGCAGGCCTGTCTTGTCGGTGAGTCCGCCCGGCGACCAGCCTTCGGCGATGATGAAGGGCCTCAGCTTGGCGATCGAATGGCAGATCCGTCCGACATCTTCCAGCCGCATGCGTCGGTGGCGGCGGGTTTCAAGGATCTTCGCCACCACCTTGGTGCCCAGACCCGGAACCCGCAGCAGCGCTTCGCGGTCGGCGCGGTTGATGTCGACGGGAAACCTCGCCCGATTGCGCAAAGCCCAGGCGAGCTTGGGGTCAATGGCGAGGTCGAGCATGCCGTCGCTGCTGCCGGCGAGGATTTCCGGCTGCGAAAAGCCGTAGAAACGCATCAGCCAGTCGGCCTGATAGAGCCGGTGCTCGCGCATCAGCGGCGGTTTTTGCAGCGGCAGCGACGATGACGAATCCGGGATTGGGCTGAAGGCGGAATAATAGACGCGCCGCAGGTGATAGCTGCCATAGAGCCGCGCGCTGGTGTGCAAAATGCCGTCGTCGGATGTCTTGTCGGCGCCGACGATCATCTGCGTCGACTGACCTCCGGGCGCAAAGCGTTCGCGCTTCTTGGTCCGCAACGTCGGCTCGGCCTTTTCCTCCATCTTCCGGCGCAGGTTCGCCATGGAAAGCCGGATCGTTTGCGGCTTCTTCTCCGGCGCTAGTTTCTTCACGCCCTCATCGGTCGGCAGTTCGACATTGATAGACAGCCGGTCGGCGTAGAGCCCGGCCTGCTCCACCAGTTCGGCCGAGCTTTCCGGAATGGTCTTCAGATGAATATAGCCGGAGAATTTTTCGTCCAGCCGCAGCCGCCGCGCCACTTCCACCATTTCGGCCATGGTCTCGTCGGGCGAACGGATGACGCCGGAGGACAGGAACAGGCCTTCGATGTAGTTGCGCCGATAAAAGTCCATGGTCAGCTTCACCACCTCGTCGATGCCGAAGCGGGCGCGGCGCACATTCGATGACGAGCGGTTGATGCAGTAGCTGCAATCGTAAATGCAGAAATTGGTCAGCAGGATTTTCAGGAGCGAAATGCAGCGGCCGTCCGGCGCGTAGGAATGGCAGATGCCCATGCCTTCGGTGGAGCCGATACCGCCGGATTGGCGCGAATCCTTCTTCGCCGACCCAGACGAGGCGCAAGAAGCATCCTATTTGGCGGCGTCTGACAGGATCGCCAGCTTTTCACGGACGGTGCGTGCGCTCATCCGTTCATGTTATGTTCTAGACGGCTGCAGCGCCACCTCATTTGATGCAGGCGGCGAAAAAGTGATCGCCGCCTGATCGTCGGGCTAGCAGGACGACTGCCCGAGTCCAGGCGGTCTCTCAGACCTCGTGCAGGTAGAGGTGGTAGTCCAGCTCGCTCACCGTACGCGCGACGCGCAGATACTCCGACTGCTTGATCGCCACGAAGGTGCGATGCAGATCCTCGCCAAGCGCCTCTTTCAGGAAGCTCGAGGCCCGCGCCGCCTCGATCGCGGCGCGCCAGTCGACCGGCATGGTCGTGCGCGTGACAGCGGCTTCATAGCCATTCCCAGTGGTTTCAGGGCCGGGGTCGAGGCCTTCGTCAAGACCCTTGATGATGCCGGCCAGCACCGTTGCCGCGATCAGGTAGGGATTGGCGTCGACGCCCGACGGCCGGTGCTCGATGCGCCGGTTCTTGGCGTCGCCGGCCGGCACGCGCAGCGCCACCGAACGGTTGTTGACGCCCCAGGTCGGCGCCACCGGCGCATAGGACTGCGAGACGAAGCGCCGCCAGGAATTGGCGTGCGGCGCAAACACCAGCATCGATTCGGCCATGGTCTGGATCAGCCCGCCGAGCCCCTGCAGCAGCGGCAGCGACCAGCTTTCGCCGCCGGCTTCGGCAAAAACGTTGCGGCCGTTCTTGTCCTGCAGCGAAACATGGAAATGCATGCCGGAGCCGGCATATTTTTCGATCGGCTTGGCCATGAAGCAGGCGGTAACACCATGGCGGCGCGCCTGCGCCCGCACCAGCCGCTTCAACATGACGAGGTCGTCGGCCGCCCGCATGACATCCTTGCGGTAATTCAGCGTCAGCTCGTACTGGCCGGGCGCGTATTCGGAAATCACCGTTTCGGCCGGAATGCCTTGCGCCTTAGCCGCGGCATAGATGTCGGAAAACAACGGCTCCATGCCGTGCAGATGGTCGACGGAATAGACTTCCGTCTTGGCCGAGCGGCGGCCGTCGAGCACGGCGTCCGCCGGTTTTACCTTGCCGTCGGCGTCACGCTCATTGGCAAGCAGGAAAAATTCGAGTTCGAAGGCGCCGGCGGGATAGAGGCCCTTGGCCGCCAAGATGTCGACCTGCCTGGCCAGCGCCAGCCGTGGGTCCGACGACATAGGCTGTCCCTCGAGATGGTACATCGCCATCAGCAACTGGCCGCGCGGCGGGTTCGTGCCGTAAAGCGGCACCAGCGTGCCGGGGATCGGCCATGCCCTGAGATCGCCGTCTCCAGTCGTCCAGATCAGCCCGGTTTCGTGCACATCCTCGCCGGTGATGTCGAGGCCGAGGATCGAGATCGGCATGTGGCGGCCGCCCTCGAAGATGCTTTTCAGCTCATGCCGGCGCACGATCTTGCCGCGGCCGACCCCGTTGGCGTCGGTCAAGACGATATCGAAGGCTTCGATTTCGGGATGGGCGTCGAGAAAGGCTTGCGCCTCGGCGGGCGTCGAGCCCGAAGGTGAAGTCATGATTAGTGTACTCGAGTTTGGCTTGGCAGCTTGTCTCATGCCGTCAGCCTTGCCGCAACCGCGGCGAAGGCGGTGATCAGCCGGTTGACCTGGGCGCCGGTGGTGGCCGGTGAGATCAGCATCATGTTGTGAAAGGGCGCGATCAGCACGCCCTGGTTGACCAGCGCGACATGGATAGCCGCCTCAAGCTCCGGCGCATGGGCAGTCTCGGCTTCGGCGCCGTTCCTGAGCGGGCCAGGGGCGCAGATGAACTCGACGCGGGCGCCGACGCGGGCGACATGCCAGGGCAGATTGTAGCGATCGATGACGCCGGTCAGCCCGGCATCGAGCCGCAGGGCGAGGCGATCCATCCGGGCATAATTCTCCTGCGTCATCACCTCTTCGAGCGTTGCGCGCATGGCTGCGAACTGCAGCGGGTTCGCCGACAGCGTCGTGCCCATGCCGGAATAGCCCGGCTCCTTGGTTCGGTTGTAGTCGGCATAGCGCGAGGCGACCTCGTCGCTCATGCCCCACACGCTTGCCGGCACGCCACCGGCGATCGGCTTGCCCAGCACGAAAAGGTCGGGCTGCAGCCCGAATTTTCTGGTGTAGCCCCCTGGGCCGGTCGAGATGGTGTGGGTCTCGTCGATCAGCAGCAGCGTTCCTGCCGCGCGCGTCAGTTTGCGCAACGCGTCGTGAAAACCCGGATCGGGCAGCACCATGCAGGAATTTGTCAGCACCGGCTCGGCGATGACGCAGGCGACATCGTGGTCGGCGAGCGCCGCTTCCAGCGCGGCGACATCGTTGAACTCGATGACCTTCGCCATCTTGGTCAGGTCGCGAAACTCACCCGCCAGCCCCGGCCGATTCACGGGCTTGCCGTCGACCAACCGGACCATCGTCTCGTCGACCGAGCCGTGATAGCAGCCGTTGAAGACCAGGATCTTTTCGCGGCCGGTGACGGCGCGGGCGACGCGCAGCGCGAAGCGGTTGGCGTCGGTGGCGGTGGTGGCGATCTGCCAGAACGGCAGACCGAAACGCTGTGTGATCAGCGGCCCGATGGCCAGCGCATCTTCCGAAGGCAGCATATAGGTCAGGCCGCGCCCGGCCTGGCGGCGGATGGCGCGCGCCACCGGCGGCGGCGAATGGCCGAACATCGAGCCGGTGTCACCGAGGCAGAAATCGTCCAGCCTGTTGCCGTCGATATCCGTGATGGCGGCGCCCTTGGCGCTTTCGACCAGGATCGGGAATGGCGTCGGCCAGTCGTTCATCCAGTGCATCGGCACACCGCCGAAGAAGCCTGGCAGGCCGTTACCGACCTTGGCCTGCGATTTCGGCCGCGCCTTGCGGAAGGTGTTCGCCTCGCTTGTCCGCAATGCAGCGATGCGGTCACGGCTGATACCGCCAATGGACGCCTTTGAACTGTTCGTGCTGTGCATGAAATCCCTCTCGGTCGGCACACTACCCAATTGGCGACGGCAACCGCAATTGGCCGTGTTGGTGCGCTGCATTGGGTCAGCAGCAAGTTCGGCAGACTTGACCTTCCGGCGCAGTCGGGCGCCAATGCGATCGGGTCTGTGGTTTGGGGAGAAAAATGCGGACGATCATCTGCGCTATTGCGCTACTCTTGTCGGCCGCTGCGGCTTCCGCATCGGGCGGCGTCTGGTGTTCCGTCGATGACAAAGCGGTGCAATTCGAGGTCGGCGCCGGGGTCACCAGAGGTATGGGCGGCCCGACCTTCAATTTTCGCGGCGATCTCGAGATACTTGGCCGGCCGGAAGGCGACAGTCTGCGCAAGACCGTCTTCGAGGATTCCGACCTCACCCAGTACTGGCTGGACGACAAGGAGTTGCGGCTGAACGTCTACCACGAGCATCAGCTCGGAGATAAATTCAACTCTGTCGAACTGACGATCCTGACCAAGACCAGTGACGAGGGCGTCTATTACGGCCGGTACACGCTTGCCGTCTACGACAACGCCGCCGACACGGAACAGGACGGCAAGCCGAAAGAATTGACCGGCAAGGTGTCGTGCGGAGCCGAATAGGTCACGCCGAGATATCGATGACGCCGCAGTCGCCGGCGGCACTGCCGAAGGCGACCCGGCGCTCTTCCTTATCCCACATCATCGCGGTGATGGCGCCCTTGCCCGGGCGGCGCAACAGCACCTCTTTGGCATCGGTAAAGCGCACCGCCATGACCATGCCGTCATCATAGCCGACGGCGACGACATCCTGGCTCGGATGGCAGGCAACCGATGTCACCATGGCGTTGCCGCGCGTGCCGAGCTCCAGCGGCGCCTTGCCCATCGGGCCGTCCTTGCCCGAAAACGGCCAGACGATCGCCGCCGGCGCGCCGGAACTCGCCAGCCATTTGCCCTTCACGCTCCACGACAGGCTTTTGACCTTGCCGGGATAGCCGGTCATGCGCATGTGCTTGCCGTCGGCGAGCTTCCAGCCATGCAGCGCGTTTTCCTGCATGGTGGTGACGAGGAAGGCGCCATCCGGCGAGAAGGTGACGCCGGTATGGGCGCCGGCCCATTCCAGCTCCACCGGCCTGCCCTCGGCGGCCGGGAAATGCAGCGTCGCGCCATTGTAGCGGGCGACGCCGAAGCGCATGCCCTTGGGGGAGAAGGCCAGCCCCTCGACCGAACGTGGATGGGCAAACTCTTTGGTCTTGCCGTCGGCAAAGCGCACGAACGCAGTCTTGCCTGTGGCATAGGCGATAGCGCCTTGCGGCCCGGCGGCAACGCTGGTGATCCACTTCTTGCCGGCGCTGGCGAGTTCGCTGACATCGCCGCCGGCGGCAACGGCAAAAATCTTGCCGTCCTCGCCGCCGGTGATCAGGCGGTCGTTGGCGGCGTCATGGAACGTGGAGAGCAGGCCGTCATTGGCCTGAATTGCCTTGTGGCCGTTGTCGAGCCTATGAACTGTCCCATCGGCCAGCGCAAAATGCGGCACGTTGTCGAGGAAGACGGCGGCAAGGCAGTGACCTTCCAGGTCAAGGGGGGCAACTGTGGGCATGGCTTCCTGGGCGAAGGAGGTTTCGAATTTGTCTTGGCGACTTACTTGACGTTTCCCTCATCGGCAATCACCAGGGATTGGTGGCGGTCGCCAAAGGCAAGAAGGTAGGCATCAAAGCAGCCTGTTTGTTCGCAACTCCGTCGCGAAGGTCGCGAGCGGCATTATCAGCGTCAGTGGTTGGTCTAGAAGAGACTCTGCACCGTAGCCGGCATACCAACTCGCTGCCCGCTCGCTTTTGGCGTCAATGATGAGCAGGATGCCGCCGCCTTCGCCAGCCAGGCGTAAGCAGCGCAGCGCAGCGGCCGCAAGCAACTGCCCACCCAATCCGTGACCCGCAACACTGAGATCCGTCGCAAGACGTGCAAGCTTGAACCCAGAGACTTCGTGCCGCGCCAACCCTTTCGTCATCGCCGTGGGTACGGCGTCGTGAGGTACGGCAGACGGAGCAATTGTGTAGAAACCCAAAATCCGCTCCGGGGCTCTATCGTCTATTGCGCAAAAGGTCTTTGCCGCATTCTGCTCGTGGCTTTGTCGCGCGAACCTTCGCAAAAAATCGTTCATTTGCGTATCACCGCAATCAAACGAAGCCCGATCGTGCTGTTTAGTAATGGGCTGCTCATGCCAGGACGGAAGGGTCACAGCGTATCTGGCAAGGCGGCTATCGCCGCTCGAAGTTTAGCGTTGGGTTTCGGCGGGTTTTCCAACAGGTCGAGTATGCGTGCAAAATCACGATCGGATACTTTCGTAATCTCAGCCGCTTCGATAACAGCCTGCGCCTCGGGAACGATCCTGTTGAGGATGAAGTCGGCAACATCCTGGTTAGACAACGCAGCGGCGCGTGCAATCATCGCCTTATGCGCGGGCGCAATGCGAATCTGATAGCGCTCAGTCTTGTTGTCGGCGGGCCGCGGCATAAATTGTCTCCTCAACGTGATGTACACATCATATGTGTACATCACGCCAAAATCAACCCTCTGAGGCGTTTAGGCCGCCTGGCAGGCGTCAAAGCTCTTCTTCAGCCGCTCGGCGTCAAGCTCGCGGCCGATGAACACCAGCCGGCTCTCATGCTTTTCGCCGTCTTTCCAGGCGCGCTGGTGGTCGCCTTCGATGATCATGTGCACGCCCTGGATGACATAGCGCTCGTCGTCGCCCTTGAGCGCGATGATGCCTTTCAGCCGCAGGATGTTGGGACCTTCCATCTGAGTGATCTTCTCGATCCACGGGAAGAATTTCTTCGGGTCCATCTCGCCGCCGCGCAGCGACACCGACTGCACGGTCACGTCATGGATGTCGGAGGGATGCGAGTGATCGTGATGATGATGGTCGTGATCATGGTCGTGGTGATCGTGCCCGTCATGGTCATGGTGGTCGTGATCATGATCGTGCGCCTCGAGGAAATGTGGGTCGTTCTCCAATGCGCGCGACAGGTCGAAGGCGCCGCGGTCGAGCACTTCGGACAGCGCCACGCCGGCGCGCGTGGTGCGGTGGATCCTGGCCGCCGGGTTGATGGCGCGGATGGTGGCCTCGACCTTGGCCAGCTCTTCGGGCGTCACCAGGTCGGTCTTGTTGAGCACGACGACATCGGCGAAGGCGATCTGGTCCTCGGCTTCCTTGGAATCCTTCAACCGGAGCGGCAGGTGCTTGGCGTCGACCAGGGCCACGACAGCGTCGAGCCTGGTCTTGGAGCGCACGTCGTCGTCCATGAAGAAGGTCTGCGCCACCGGCACCGGATCGGCAAGGCCGGTGGTCTCGACGACGATGGCGTCGAAGCGGCCCGGGCGGCGCATCAGGCCTTCGACGACGCGGATCAGGTCGCCGCGCACCGTGCAACAGACGCAGCCATTGTTCATTTCGTAGATTTCCTCGTCGGATTCCACGATCAAATCATTGTCGATGCCGATCTCGCCGAATTCATTGACGATGACGGCATAACGCTTGCCATGGTTTTCCGACAGGATGCGGTTGAGCAGCGTCGTCTTGCCGGCGCCGAGATAGCCGGTGAGAACGGTCACGGGGATTTGCGTCTGTGCTTCGCTCATATCTTGCCTCGAAATGGCTGGGCCACGGAATTGCGGGCCGCAAGAAGGGATTGTTGGCCTGATATAGGATGTGTGCCGGCCTTTTGCACGAGGCAAACCGCCTGGGTGTTTGACCCAGGTTGACGAAGCGGGTGGGTAGACCGAGAGGCCGAGTGCGAGGGATGCCGACCATCAACGTGTCGCCGGAAACGCCTCTTCGTTGACCTGTGCTGAGCCGCGCCGCGTCAAACCGTTGCAATCGCCTTGGCGGAAACTCGTTTGTCATCTAACTGAAATAAACATCTGGCATCACCATTTCGAGCACCACAAATGCTTGCCGGCAAAGCTGTTTCGAAAGCCGGAATCTTTTGGATCGTCGATTGCCAACCGGCCGGCTGCGTCTATGCTGCACGCACCGGTACGGCCGAAGAGGGATCACCATGGCCAAGGCGGACAAGACTGCAACGATGAGCCGGCTGCATTCGGCGGCAAGGCTGGCAAGGACCGCGCTGGCGGCGCGGCTTCTGGCGCATGGCTTCTATGCCGGCCAGGACCAGATCATGCTGACGCTCGACCGCGAGGACGGCCAGACGCCCGGCAATCTCGCCGGCCGCCTCGGCGTGCGCCCGCCGACCATCACCAAGACCATAAACCGGCTGCAGGCCCAGGGCTTTTTGGAAAAGCGCGCCTCTTCCGCGGATGCACGCCAGGCGCATATCTTTCTCACCGACACCGGCCGCGAGATCATCCACGCCATCGAGAAGTCGGTTAAGAAGACCGAGAAGCAGGCGTTGAAGGGCCTCGACAAGAAAGAACAGAAGACGCTGTTCAAGCTGCTCGCCCGCATCGAGGCCAATTTGTCGAACGAGGAGCTGGTGCTCGTCGACGACGACGCCGACATCGACGACTGACCGGCACGGCGGCCGCGTGTCTTGAGCTAGGCCGCCACCGAAGGGCCGCGCACCAGCGCCGACCAGCGGCCGGGCGTCAGGCCGAATGCTTTCTTGAAATGTCTGTTGAAATGGCTCTGGTCGCTGAAGCCGGCGCCGACGGCAATCTCGGCCAGCGGTTCGCCGATCTCGATCATCCGTCTTGCCTTTTGCAGCCGGCGCATCAGCAGGAAACGATGCGGGCTGGTGGAATAGGTCGCGCGAAAATGGCGTGACAGCGCATAGCGGTCGAGCCCGGTGACGGCTTCCAGCTCATCGGAACGAACGGACCGCTCGGCATTCTCCTCGAGATAGCCGCGCGCCAGCGCTGCCGCACGCGAGGCCGACTTCCCCATCGGCTTTGCCTTCTGTCCCGCATGACGCCCCAGATGCCGCGCCAGCTCCGCAACGAAATCGGCGACGAACAGCTCGTTCAGTTCCTCATCGAGCGGCGACAGGGCCGAAAGCAGCGTGCCACGCAAGGCGGGATCGCTGACCACAGCATCCCTGACGAAAGGCAGCGGCGCGCCGTCGAGGCAGTCGAGCAGCAGAGACGGTTCCAGATAGAGGATCCGGTAGCGCAGACCATCCTCGGTCCCGGCGCCGCCATCGTGCACTTCGTCGGGATGCAGCACGATAACCTGGCCGGGCAGGCTGTGGTTGACAGTGCCCCTGTAGTGGAAGCGCTGCACACCGGAAAGCGTCACGCCGACGGCAAGTGTATCATGACGGTGCAGGTCGAAGGCGTTGCCATGGAAATGCGCCTCGATGCGCTCGATGCCAGCGGTAACAGGCGCCGACACGATCCGGTCCTCATCCGCGCACGAACGTTCAAGACCCTGCGTCGCCTCACCGTCTAGATCGTGCGTCATCACCTATCCCTGCCCCTTCATGGGCGTGCTCCGGAGTCCTCATTTTGGTGTTCGATACGAAATTTGCAATCGTGCTGCGGGACGATCTCGCCGTCTGGCAAAAGCTCAACGTCACGGCCTTCCTGACCAGCGGCGTCGTCGCGCAATTCCCCGACATTATCGGCGAACCCTACCGCGACCGCGCCGGCAACCTTTACAATCCTCTGTCGATCCAGCCGGTCATCGTGCTTTCGGCCGATGGGCCGACGCTCAACTCCATCCACCGGAAGGCGCTGGAGCGGGGCGTGACGGCGTCAGCCTATGTCGAGGAGATGTTTGCCACCGGCTTCGATGCGGCCAACCGCGCCGTCTTCGCCGAGTTCGGCCCTGAGGACGCCAAGATCGTCGGCATCGCGCTGCGTGCCGACAAGAAACTCGTCGACAAGATCACCAAGGGCGCCCGCATGCACGCCTAATTCAGCAGGAAGCGTGTAACGGCGCTCATGAATTCAGTCGGCCGCTCGACGTTCAGCATATGGACGCCCGGAAGCAGTGTAAGCGTGGCGCCGGGGATGCTGGCTGCGATCGCCTCGCTGTGGCTTGCCAGCGTTACCTTGTCGTCTTCTCCACCGATCACCAGGGTGGGGGCGGTAATGAGGGAGACAGTCCGGCGCAGATCGCAATCGCGTACGGCGGCGAAGCATCCCGCGAGACCTTGGGGCGGCGTCGCCAGGACCATCGCGCGGAACGCGTCGACGGTTTCGTTTGGGCCGGCAAGCATCGAGGCGGGAAACCAGTTGTGCATGAACATGTCCGCGGCGGCCGACATGTTGCTCGCAGCAAGGACAGTACGGATCTGCCCGTCAAAGTAAGAAGCCGGCCCGAGATATGGCGAGGTGTTGGAAAGGCTGAGACGCTCGATGCGGTCCGGGGCATGGATACCCAGCCACTGCCCTACGAAGCCGCCCAGCGACAGCCCGCAGAAATGCACGCGGGCGATCTGAAGCGCATCCAGCAGCTCAAGGACGTCGCGGCCCAGCCGATCGAGCGAATAGGCTCCGGCCGGAGCATCGGAACTGCCGTGGCCGCGCAGATCATAGCGCAGCACCCGGAAAGATCCGGCAAATTCCGCAAGCTGCCGGTCCCACATATGCAGGTTCGTCGCAATGGAATTCGAGAGCACAAGTACAGGGCCGGCCCCCGCCAGCTGATAGGCGATCCGGCAGCCGTCGCCCGTCGTAAAATAAAGCGTGTCAGTCATCTGGTCCTCATCTCACCCTGGCGAAAGGAGTTCGATGCTCCCGCCGCCCTTTGAATGAGCCACCCTAGGCCTCGTAATTATCCAGGAAAATTACTATGATTGGACAATCTCAGTAGGTTTTGGCGATAATGAATGGTCTGAAACTCCACGACCTACGGTGCTTTGACGCCGTGGCAAGCGAGGGCAGCTTCCAGGCGGCCGCCCTTGCCTTGAACCGATCGCATCCATCCGTCTTCGCCGCTGTCGCACGCCTCGAGCAGTTGCTCAGGCTCACACTTCTCGACCGCAGCGGATATCGGGTGGGGCTGACGGAGGCGGGCCGCGAGTTTCACGCGCGAGCGCAGCTGACATTGCGCGAGCTCGACCATCTGCGAACCTACGCGGGCCAGTTGGCGAGTGGCGAGGAGACGGTCCTGCGTGTGGTCGTGGGTGATCTCTGCCCGCGACCGCAAATCCTGCCTATGCTCAGCGGCTTCTTTGCCGAACGCACCGGGACACGCCTGCACCTGGAGTACGAGGCGGTCGGCGGTCCGCTCGAACGGTTGATGGAAGGCGAGGCTGACCTCATCTTCCATCGCGCGGATCCTTCCGATCCGCATCTCGAGCGGATCCATCTCTGCGCGGTGCCCCTCGTGCCGGTGGTGGCGCCTGGGTTCCTTCCGTTCGCGCCTGGCCGCGAGATTGCGCCGGAGCAGATGCGGCCCTTCACCCAGTGCGTGATCCGCGACACGGCGCGGCGGCCGTCGCCGGAGAGCTATTTCCTCGTCGACGGTGCGCATCAGTGCTCGGTGCCGGATCATCTGATGAAGAAGGAACTGATCCTTCACGGATTGGCCTGGGGCCATCTGCCGGCATGGCTGATCGAGGACGAACTGCGGGATAGGAGGCTGATCTCGATCGCTGGTGCACATCTGCCCGGCCGGACGGAGACCCTGGCGGCGGTGCGCCGGCGCGACCGACCGCACGGACCCGTCGCCCAGGCGTTGTGGCTTCATCTCCAGGCGCAAGTGGCATCCGGCGAGGCGCTTTAGCCGGCATAGGATCGGCCCGCGCTGAGCCTGCGCGCGGCTCCTGTTGTGCCAGTCGCTTTTGGCTTGCCGGGCGCAGGCGATTGCCGCAAAGGTTAAGCGTTGATCCTCCCTGCCCGGCCTGACATTGAACGTTCCCGCAAAATCAGACGAAAGCGCAACGCCGCCCGCGGCGATGCTGTTCATGCTTTCGACCTATGTCTTTTTCACCTTTCTCGACACATCGAGCAAATATCTGGTGCTGGCCGGCGTCTCGGCGCTGATCGTCGCCTGGGCCCGCTTCACCGTCCATGTCCTGCTTGTCGGCGTCTTCCTGCGCGGCTGGCGCGAGCCGTCGCGCTTCCGCGCCAACAATTTGCCGGCCCACATCCTGCGCGGCGGTCTGCTGTTCGGCTCGACGATGTGCAACGTCATGGCGCTCAAAACGCTTCAACTGGCCGAGACCACCTCGATCTACTTCTTCGGGCCGATGGTGATCACCGCCCTTGCCGGACCGCTGCTTGGTGAATGGGCCGGCTGGCGGCGCTGGCTGGCAATCCTGTCGGGCTTTGTCGGCGTGCTCGTCATTACAAGGCCGGGCATGGGCGTGTTCGGCATCGGCCATCTTTTCGCGCTCGGCTCGATGCTGTCGAACAGTTTTTACGTCATCATGACGCGGCGGATGTCAGCCAGCGAAACCTCGGAAAGCCTGATCCTGTTTTCGGCGCTGGCGCCGGCCGTGCTGCTTCTGCCGATGCTGCCGTTCTCGCATGGGCTGCCGCAGGATGGCTGGCACTGGTTCATACTGGTGATGCTGGGCGTGTTCGGCGCCGGCAGCCACTGGCTGCTGGTGCAGGCCTACCGCCTGGCGACCACCACGGCGCTGGCGCCGTACCCCTATTCGCAGATGGTCTGGATGATCCTGTCCGGCTGGATCATCTTCCACCAGTTCCCCGACCGCTGGACGCTGGTGGGTGCAGCCATCATCGTCGCCAGCGGCCTTTATATCATCCATCGCGAGCACCGTTTGCGGCTGCGCAATCGCACGACCGTCGATGTCGAGGCGGAGGCTCTGGCGAAAAAACTTTGATTTGCTCCGAATCCGATGGCATAACGCCGCATTTAAAAAATTTAAAAAACTCGGGGAGCCAAGGGCTGGCACAAAAGATCAAGCTTTCGACGATCGCGGATGCGCTTGGCGTCTCCACGGCCACCGTCTCCCTCGCCTTGCGCGACAGCCCGCTGGTCGCAGGCGCCACGCGTGACCGCATCAAGGAGCACGCGCGGGCCATCGGTTATATCTACAATCGCCGCGCCGCCTCACTGCGCACCTCGCGCTCGGGCATTGTCGGCGTCGTCGTGCATGACATCATGAACCCGTTCTTCGCCGAGATCCTGCGCTCGATCGAGAGCGAACTCGACCGCAGCCGGCAGACCTTCATCCTGTCCAATCACTACGACCAGCTGGAAAAGCAACGCACCTTCATCGATACGCTGCTGCAGCTCGGCGCCGACGGCGTCATCATGTCCCCGGCCATCGGCACGCCGGCCTCCGACATCGTCATGGCCGAGGAAAACGGCCTGCCGGCGGTGCTGATAGCACGCAGCGTGGAAGGCGCCGACGTGCCGGTGTTTCGCGGCGACGATGCCTATGGCACGGCACTTGCCACCAATCATCTGATCTCGCTCGGGCACAAGCGCATCGCCATGATCGGCGGCACCGACCAGACCTCGACCGGGCGCGACCGCTACCAGGGCTATCTCAACGCCATGGAGGCCGCCGGGCTTGAGGTCAGGCCGTCCTGGCGCATCGCCGGGCCGCGCACCAAGCAGGGCGGATTCGAGGCGGCTGGACAGTTTCTGGCGCTTAAAGACAAGCCAACCGCCGCTTGCTGCTGGAATGATCTGGTCGCCATCGGCCTGATGAACGGCATTGCCCGCGCCGGCCTGGTGCCGGGCGCCGACATCTCGGTGACCGGCTATGACGATCTCGAGGAGGCGGCAATCGCGACACCGGCGCTCACCACAGTCTGGAATGGCCAGCGAGAGGTCGGCCGCCGTGCCGCCAGCGCGCTGCTCGACAAGCTGAACGGACAGGCGGTACGGCCGTCACAGGAACTGATCAAGCCGGAACTGCATGTGCGCCAGTCGACCGGCAAGCCGGTGGAGCGTGCATGACCAAGACTGATGCGTTGCAGACCGTCGCCGTTCTGGTGCCAGGACATTTCAACGACCATGCGGTCGAGCGCATCGACCGCACCTTCAAGCGGATCAAGATAGAGCGCGCCGATCCCGCCCTGGTCACCGACGAGATGCGCCATGACGTGCGCGCCATTGCGTCCTTCGCCGGCGTCAATGCGGCATTGATGGATGCATTGCCCAACCTCGAACTCATCGCCTCCTTCGGCGTCGGCTATGATTCGGTCGATGCCGGCCATGCGGCCAAGAAAAACATCATGGTCACCAACACCCCCGATGTTTTGACCGAGGAGGTCGCCGACACCACGATCGGCCTTTTGCTCAACACCGTGCGTGAACTTTACAAGGCCGAGAAATGGCTGCGCGACGGCAGTTGGGTGAAGAAGGGCAACTATCCCCTGAGCCGGCTGACCTTGCGCGGTCGGCATGTCGGCATTTTCGGCATGGGCCGCATCGGCCTTGCCATTGCGCGCCGGCTGGAAGCGTTCGGGCTGCCGGTGGCCTACCACAACAGGCGCAGGGTCGAAGGTCTGGCTTATGAACACCACCCGACGCTGAAGGGCCTTGCCGAAGCGGTCGATACGCTGATTTCCGTAGTGCCGGGCGGCGCTTCCACGGAGAAGGCGGTCAATGCCGAAATCCTGGCGGCGCTTGGCGCCAACGGCGTTTTCGTCAACATCGGCCGTGGCAGCACGGTTGACGAGGCAGACCTCGCCGTAGCGCTTGCCAACGGCACCATTGCCGCCGCCGGGCTCGATGTTTTCGCCGATGAACCGAATGTGCCCAAGGCTTTGCTGGAGGCGCCCAACACCTCGTTTTTGCCCCATGTCGGCTCGGCCTCGCACCACACGCGCCGCGCCATGGCGGATCTGTGCGTCGACAATCTGGTATCCTGGTTCAGCGAGCGCCGGCCACTGACCCCGGTGCCGGAGACGGCGCAAGTCAAGCCACGAAGCTGAGCGGCTCTCTGCCACACTCGTTAACGTCGGCTTAACGCTTTGAAATCATTCTGCATCTGCGCCGGGGGGCGCGGAGTGCAAGATGACGAAACTTCCGGCATCGATTGCGGCAGCGGCACTTTTCGCCGGCTTTCAGCTGTTTCACGGCGGCAGCAGTGAAAGTTCGGCCAATGAAGCAAGGCCGGCAACCACCTTCAGGCTGGTCGCCAATGGCGACGAAGGCGACTGCGCGGTTAGCCGCGGCGCCGCGATTGACGATGGCCTGTCGCTGTTGACCGTGGCGCCGAATTGCCGCGGGCTGCTGCCCGGCATCGAGCGGGCAAAATTCTGGCGAGAGGGCGAGGACGGCACGATCGCGTTCAGCGCCGACGGCACCGACCCGATCGTCACCTTCTCGGTTGCGGATGGCGACGGCTACGAATCCTACGCTCCGGCCACGCCACTGCTGTCGCTGGCGACAACCGGCGAACGGGATCAATCCGCCGGCAATTGATCGCCGGGATTTATTCCGCCGCCGCCCGTGCACCGGCCTTCGCCGTCGCATGCAGCCGCACCGCATCGCCGAAGGCGCGGAAGATCTTGGCCGAGTTGTTGTCCGACTTGACCCAGTATTCGGGGTGCCATTGCACGCCGACGGCGAAGGCGCGGGCGTCCTTCACCGAAACTGCCTCCACCGTGCCGTCGCCGGCAACCGCCTCGACCTGCAGCTTCGAGCCGAGCCGGTCGATGCCTTGGCGGTGCAGCGAGTTGACCTTGATGTCGCCGGCGCCAAACACGCCGGCCAGGCAGCTGCCCGGCTTGATCGAAATGGTCTGGTGAATGGCGAAGCGTTCGTCCTGGTTGTCGCTCACCGGCGCGCGATGGTCGAGCGAGCCTTCGCGCTCCTGGATCTCGGTGCCAAGCGTGCCGCCCAGCGCAACGTTCAACTCCTGGATGCCGCGGCAGATGGCAAGCAGCGGCACGCCGCGCTCGATCGCCTTGCGGATCAGCGGCAGCGTGGTGGAATCGCGCGCCGGGTCGTAGGGGCCGTTGGCTTCGCTGGCGTCGCCGCCATAGAGCGATGGATGCACGTTGGACTTCGAGCCGGTGACCATGACACCGTCGACCGAGGACAACAGCTCGTCGAAATCGAGCCGGTCGCCGAAGGACGGCACCAAAAGCGGGAACACGCCGGCGCCGGAAAGTGCTGCCTCGATATATTGCTGCGGGACGGCATGCCAGGTGTAGTTGTCGAACTGACGGACGTCGGTCGATATGGCGACGAGCGGCTGGTGCATTTTTGGGTCCGGATTCCATTTGGAGCGAAGCGAATAATCTATTGTGCCTGCAAAATAGGCGATCCGAAGGCGCTTTTCCATGGCAAGTTTCGCCATCTCGCATGGGCCACGCGCGACCGTTAGACTATAGTTGCAGGCTGGCTGGCCGGCCGGCGGATTTGTCGCCAGCGCCGCCGTCAAATCCCGCTGCCATGCTGGACTCGACCCCTTGCCCGTGTATTGTTTCGGCAAATCGATACCGGGCGCGAGGAGATGTCCCTGATGTCGGTTTGTTGGTCCAAAAGGGAGGTTCTGCATGGATCGTCGTTCATTCATCCGCAAGGCCGGGGTCACCGGCGTGGGCGCTGCGGCGGCTGCCGCGACGCTAGCCGCACCGGCAATCGCCCAGTCCAATCCGAAAGTGACGTGGCGGTTGGCGTCGTCCTTCCCCAAGTCACTCGATACGATCTATGGCGGCGCGGAAGTCTTCTCCAAGATGCTGTCTGAGGCGACGGACGGCAATTTCCAGGTCCAGGTCTTCGCCTCCGGCGAACTCGTACCCGGCCTGCAGGCCGCCGACGCCACCACGGCCGGCACCGTCGAGGCCTGCCACACGGTGTCATACTATTATTGGGGCAAGGACCCGACATGGGCGCTCGGTGCGGCGGTGCCGTTCTCGCTCAACGCGCGCGGCATGAATGCCTGGCACTATCATGGCGGCGGCATCGACCTGTTCAACGAGTTTCTCGCCACGCAAGGCCTGTTCGGCCTGCCCGGCGGCAACACCGGCGTGCAGATGGGCGGCTGGTTCCGCAAGGAGATCAACACCGTCGCCGATCTCTCCGGCCTCAAGATGCGCATCGGCGGCTTTGCCGGCAAAGTGGTCTCGAAGCTCGGCGTCGTACCGCAGCAGATCGCCGGTGGCGACATCTATCCGGCGCTGGAAAAAGGCACGATCGACGCCGCCGAATGGGTCGGCCCCTATGATGACGAGAAGCTCGGCTTCTACAAGGTCGCGCCCTATTACTACTATCCCGGCTGGTGGGAAGGCGGCCCGACCGTCCATCTCCTGTTCAACAAGGCGAAGTACGAAGAGCTTTCGCCGGCCTACAAGTCGCTGGTGCACACGGCCGCGCACGCGGCGGACGCCAACATGCTGCAGAAATACGACTACCTCAATCCTGCAGCAGTCAAGCGGCTGGTGGCCGGCGGCGCGAAATTGCGCCCGTTCAGCCAGGACATCATGGCCGCCTGTTTCGAGAAGGCCAATGAGGTCTACACCGAAATGGAAGCCACCAACGCACCGTTCAAGAAGATCTGGGACTCGATCAAGGGCTTCCGCAAGGAGCACTATCTGTGGGCGCAGGTGGCCGAGTACAATTACGACACCTTCATGATGGTCCAGCAGCGCAACGGCAAACTGTAGGCTGGGATCTGTCCCTTCTCCCCGTCACTATACGGGGAGAAGGTCCCGGCAGGTGGATGAGGGGCGGTGCAAACTTCGGCGATTGATCGCCTTGGGCTTGGTAGCCGCCCCGAAATTATAGCTTATCTTTCCAAGCGTTGACGCTGCACCTCACCTGCCTGCCGGCATCCTCTCCCCGTATAGTGACGGGGAGAGGGACGCGGTCATCGTCGTTTCGCCAATCGCCAACGTCGCAGGATTGAGGCTGCCCTTCATTCCCTGCCCGGCACCACCAACACCTTGACCTCGCCGGGGGCGGCCGGGTTGGCGATCACCGAGGCGGCTTCCTCCAGGCCGACCTGTCTGGAGATGAGCTTGTCGATCTCGATTGCCCCGGACGCGACAAGGTCCGCCGCCCGCCTGTGGGTGAAGGGGTTGATAAACGAGCCGAGAACCTTCAGTTCGCGAAACAGGATGTCGAACGGTTCGAAGGGCACTTTCACGCCTTGCGGCATCACGCCGACGATCACCACCGTGCCGCCGGACTTCGCCAGCCGCATCGATTGTTCGACGGTATCGGGGACACCGGCGCATTCGAGCACCACGTCGGCCCCGCCGGGCACAAGGCCGGTTGGGCCGGCGATCGCCTCGATCGGGTCGACCGCGTTTGGGTCGACCGTCGCCGTTGCACCGAGCTCTTCGGCGAGCGCACGGCGGGAGGCCTGCCGCGTCGACAGGATGATGGTCGCCGCTCCTGCGAGCCTCGCCAATTGCACGGTAAGCAGGCCGATGACGCCGCCACCAAGCACCACGACGGCAGCGCCAGGCCTGATGCCGGCGAGGTCGACAGCGTGCAGGCAGCAGGCCAGCGGCTCGCAGAAGGCGCCATGCGTTGGCTTGAGGTTCGCAGGCAGAAGGAAGGCCTGGCTCTGCGGCATCACGACGTAGTCGGCGAAGCCGCCGTCGCGGTGGATGCCGATAGCCCTGAGATTGCTGCACAAGTTCACCCGGCCGGCCCGACAATGACTGCAGCGCCCGCAGAAGATGTTGGGATCGCCGGTAACACGGTCGCCGACGGCGATGCCGGAAACCGCGTCTCCAACGGCCTCGACGATGCCGCAGAATTCGTGACCAAGCGTCACCGGCGGGCTCGAAGGGAATTCGCCGTGGAGGAGGTGACGGTCGGTGCCGCAAACGCCGCAGGCTTCGACGCGCACCAGAACGTCCTGCGGTCCCGCAATAGGCTTGTCGACCTCCCGTAGCGCAATGCTGCCCACGGCTTCCAGGCGCACGGCTCTCATGACATCCTCACTCAGGTTCTCAGTGTTCACACATCAGTTGAAGTTCGGCGGCTGCGACAGGTCGGTCGCCGGCGCCGCCGGCTTGGCGGGCGGCGTCTCGCCGAAATTCGGCGGCTGCGAGAGATCGTTCGACGGTGGCGCCGCGGGTGACGCGCCACCGTTGGCTGGTGGTGGTGTGCCGAGAGGCGCAAGGCCCGGCATATCAGGCAAGTTGATCTCGATCGCTCCCGGATCGACGGCCGCACCCTTGTAGCGCATGACCATTTGCGGGAAGGCGATGGTCAGCCCGATCATGATCACCTGGATGCATACGAAGGGCACGGCGCCCCAATAGATCTGGCCGGTGGTCACCGGCGCGATCTGCTTGCCGGTGAGGCGATCGAGATAGGGCACGCGCGCGGCGACAGAGCGCAGGTAGAACAGCGCAAAGCCGAAAGGCGGGTGCATGAAGCTTGTCTGCATGTTGACGCCGAGCAGCACGCCGAACCAGATCAGGTCGATGCCGAGCTTATCGGCTGCCGGCGCCAAAAGCGGCACGATGATGAAGGCGAGCTCGAAGAAATCGAGGAAGAAGGCGAGCACGAAGACCAGGATGTTGACGCCGATCAGGAAGCCGACTTCGCCGCCCGGCAGCGACGTCAACAAATGCTCGACCCAGACGTGGCCGTTGACGCCGTAGAAGGTCAGCGAGAACACCCGCGCGCCGATCAGGATGAACAGCACGAAGGAGGAAAGCCTGGTGGTCGACGCGAGCGCCTGTTTGATGACATCCAGCGACAACCGCCCCTTCATTGCCGCCATCGCCAGGGCGCCAACCGCGCCCATGGCGCCGCCCTCCGTCGGGGTTGCGATGCCGAGGAAGATGGTGCCCAGCACCAGGAAGATCAGTGCCAGAGGCGGGATCAAAACGATGATCACCTGCTGCGCCAGCCTGGACATCATGTTGATGTTCAGGCCCTTGTCGGCGATCGCCACGATATAGATCAGGATCACGCCGATGCTGGCGCCAAGGATATCGGCATTGTCGCCATGCGCCGGCGCAAGGTAGCGATAGGCCGCATAGGAAGCCGCGACTGCCACCAGCAGTGCCGCGAGCAGCGACAGCACGCCGTGGCCAAGCGTGCGGGCCGCCAGCGGCAACGCCGGCATCGAGTTCGGCCGGACGATCGACATGATCAGGATGTAGAGCGTGTAAAGGCCGGTCAGCACCAGGCCGGGGATCAGCGCGCCGGCATACATGTCGCCGACCGAACGGCCGAGCTGGTCGGCCAGAACGATCAGCACCAGCGACGGCGGGATGATCTGGGCGAGTGTGCCGGATGCCGCGATGACGCCCGACGCCAGTCGTCGGTCATAGCCGTAGCGCAGCATGATCGGCAGCGAGATCAGGCCCATGGCGATGACCGAAGCCGCGACCACGCCCGTGGTCGCGGCAAGCAGCGCGCCGACGAAAATCACCGCATAGGCAAGGCCGCCGCGAACCGGGCCGAACAGCTGGCCGATCGTGTCGAGCAGGTCCTCGGCCATGCCCGATCGTTCCAGCACGATGCCCATGAAGGTGAAGAACGGGATTGCCAAGAGCGTGTCGTTCGACATCACCCGGCTGCCGTAGAAATTGTCGGGCAGCGCATGCAGCAGCGGCCACGCCAGGTTGATCGAGCCGCCCGAATAGGGCGACAGCACGACGCCGATGAAGAAGAACATCAGGCCGTTTGCGGCGAGTGAAAAAGCGACGGGATAGCCGATCAGCAGGAAGATGATCAGCGAAGCGAACATGATCGGCGCCATGTTCTGGGCGATGAACTCGATCATGGGCGCGCCTCCTGGGCGAGCGCCTTGGCTTCTTCGGCAAGGGCTTTCGCCTCGAGCTCGGCCTGTTCGTGCACCGAGATGAACGGATTGGGATCGTCCATGTCGCCGCGCATGATGGCGATCTTCTTGATGATCTCGGAGATGCCTTGCAGCGCCAGCAGAAAGAAGCCGACGAGCAGGATCGCCTTGGCCGGCCAGATGATCAGGCCGCCGGAATTGTTCGACATTTCGCCGCTGCGGAACGACAGCGACACGTAGGGGACAAAATAGATCACCATCAGCGTCACGAACGGCATCAGGAAGAAGACATGACCGAGCAGGTCGATCCAGTGCTGCACGCGGCGCGACCACATGCCGTAGACGATGTCGATGCGGATATGGTCATTCTGCTTCAGCGTATAGGCGGCGGCCAGCATGAAGGCGGCGCCGAACAGGTACCACTGCAGTTCCAGCCAGGCATTCGACGAGACGTCGAAGACCTTGCGGATGATGGCATTGGCGGCGCTGACCAGGATTGCCAGCAGGATCAGCCACGATATCCACCGGCCGATGAACTCGTTCATACGGTCGATCGTTCTGGATAGAGCGAGCAGCCCTGCCATGCATTTCCTCCCTGAGGTCGAAGGCGCGCCGGCTCCCCTATTTTCCGTCGCGCCGCTGTGGCCCAACGGTATGCCGTGCGTGGTTCGGCGGGTCAACATGGCATGGGCGCGATCAACGCCGTCGTGACGGGAGGCAGGGGATAAGTGCCGACCGGCTGCTGCGTCATGCAACCAAAGTCTGACAGCGGATGCGGCGATCAGGCGATCTTCTGCTGGTCGCGGCCGGGACCGATCAGCACAAGTGCCGCGACCAGGAACAGATACATCCAGCCATCGCGCCATTCGATCGGGAAATAGCCGGCCCATAGCGATTCGGCCATGCCGAAGGCGGCCGCACCGAGCGCGGCCCGAGGCGGCGAGAGATAGCCGCCCACCGCCGTCACGAACAGGATTTTCAGCCCGTAAACGAGGCCCGAGCCGAAGCTGACATTGCCGTAGTAAAGGGCGGCCATGATTCCGGCCAGCGCGGCGCAGAAACCGCCAAACAACACCGCATGCCGGAACACTGCGCGCACGTCCACGCCGCACATGGCAGCCGCTTTGGGATCGTCGGAGACGGCTCGCCAGCGGCGGCCGAAGCCCGAGCTGGCGAACGCCCATGCGGCGAGCATGATTGCCGCCAGAACCACCGCGCAATCGATGAGCTGGATCAGCGTCAGCGTCGCCTGGAAGCCGGCATCCTGAGCGAAGACAATGGGTTGCGCCAGCATAGGCGGCAGCCACCAGTCATGCGTGTCGGCGGCGATACGGCTTGCTTCCGACAGCACCAGCAGGATGCCGAGCGTCGTCACCACAATGGCATTGGGCGTGCGGTCGGCCAGCGGTTCGAAGACGCTGCGCGACAGCACGTGGCCGATCAGCGCGGCATAAAGGAAAGCCGTGACGACGCCGAGCACCACTGCCGCCAGCAAGGTCAGCCACAATACCTGATAGCCGAAGGCCACGGTCAGGATCATCGTCTGGCCGCAAAAGGCGAACAGCGCGCCATAGGCGAGATTGGTCCGGTGCAGGATGCCGTTGGTCAGCACGTAGCCGAAGGCAAGCAGCGCATAGAGCGCGCCGGAATGCAGCCCGTTCAGCACCTGCTGGAAGAAATAGAGCATAGACAGCTTTCCGGGCGCCGGAGCCCGCGCCAAGGTTTGCATCGTAGAATCTAACTTGTCAAATGCGTTTTATGGGTTAGATTTCTGATATGACAGTATCTTGGACCCCACATCGCTTCACCGGCGGCATTCTTGCGCTCGATACGGCCAACACCGTGGTGTTGCGCAACGATCCGGAAAAGACCTTCGACCGTTTTGACGATCCGGCCGAGATCGCGCGCTTCGCCGATGCCGCAAGCGGCTTTCGCGGTGCCGAGCTTGGCGGCAGACCGCTGGAGGCGACCTCGCCGGACAGCATCGCCCCGGTGGTGCTGGCGATCCGCGAGACGACCGACCGCCTGTTTCGCGGCGCGGTGTCGAAAGGTGCGCTTGCCGCCGGCGATCTCGCCGCTTTTCTCAAGGCCTGCGCCAACGGCCTAGATCGGAGCCTGGCCGAAATCGGCGCACCGGGTAGACCGTTCGGCGACCCATCGACGCCGATCGCGTTCGAGGCGGCGCTGGCGGTTTCGGCCTTGTCGCTGCTGCGCGACGACACGGTCGCCAGGCTCAGGATCTGTCCCAATTGCAGCTGGCTGTTCGTCGACAGGAGCCGCAATTCCAGCCGCCTTTGGTGCGATATGGCTGTGTGCGGCAACCGCCAGAAAGCAAGCCGTCACTATCGCCGCCGCACGGCGGCACATGAGGTCAACAATGCCTAGGGTTGTTTTTCGTTCGATCCTTGTCGGTGCAGCGCTCATTGCAGCCGTTGCGCTTGGCGCCTGCCGCGACACCGGCGGCGACGGCAAGCTGTTCGAGGTTTCCGGCAAGGTCGTCGTCTTCAACTACCGTCTCGCCCGGGCGAACTATGTCGTGACGCTGCGGCCCCTGCAGCCGATGGGCGAAGGCCAGGTTGCGGTCGCCAGTTTCCAGAATCCGGCCGGCGGCCCTCCCCTGGTAGTCGAGCAGAAGGTCTGGCCGAAGCTCGACAAGGTCAGCCTGGAGAGCCCGGCGCTCACCTGCATCGTCAAGGACAAACCCTATGCGATCTCCATCAGCATCAGGGGTCCTGACGGCACGTTCCTGCAGAAGATCGACACGACGCTGATGTCGAGCGAGGACCAGTCGATCCTTCCCGACCGGCCGCTGGTGGTCGACCAGCTCTATACGGCCAATCCCGATCTTGCCGGCCATCCCGACGGCAAGCTGCCGGGTGAGCCGAAGCCGGATTGCTCGAAAGGCTGACGCGTTTTTGCCCGGCGCGACTGCGTGGAAATTTTCGGTCGCCGGACAACCGCCGCGGACCGATTTCGTGCCGGATACGCGACGGCAGCGGATCGTTCGTTGCGCTTTGCCTGGCACTTTCGATTTCGTTTGACCTGCCTTGCAAGCGGAGAAAGACTGCGCCATCTCACTCCTACGTTGGCTGCGCGCCCCCGGTGCTGTCTCCGCAGAGGAAATGCCTGATGACGCTGCACGACGTCGCGCTCGACGACAAGTTCGATCTTGGCAAGGAGCGCATCTTCCTGTCCGGCGCACAGGCGGTCATCCGCATGCTTGTGATGCAGCGCGAGCGCGACCGCCGGGCCGGCCTCAACACGGCCGGCTTCGTGTCCGGTTATCGCGGCTCGCCGCTCGGCGGCCTCGATATGCAGCTGTGGCGGGCGAAAAAGCAGCTGGCGCAGGCCGACATCGTCTTCCAGCCCGGCCTCAACGAGGAGCTTGCCGCCACCGCCTGCTGGGGCTCTCAGCAGACGGAATTGCTGGGCGAAGGCAAGCATGACGGGGTGTTTTCGGTCTGGTACGGCAAGGGACCGGGCGTCGACCGCTCCGGCGACGTTTTCCGCCACGCCAACCTCGCGGGATCGTCGAAGCATGGCGGCGTGCTTGCGCTGATGGGCGACGACCATATGGCCGAATCATCGACCAATGCGCACGCCACCGAATTCCTGTTCGTCGACACCATGGTGCCGATCCTCAACCCGGCCGGCGTTCAGGAGATCATCGACTACGGCCTCTACGGCTTTGCCATGTCGCGCTTCGCCGGCACCTGGGCGGCTATCAAATGCGTCAAGGACAACATCGAATCCACGGCCTCCGTCGATGCCGCGCTCGAGCGCCTGAACATCGTCGTGCCGGAGTTCGATATGCCGCCCGGCGGCCTCAACATCCGCGATGAGATCGACATGCTCGGCCAGGAGGAGCGCCTGCATGAATACAAGCGCGCCGCTGCATCCGCCTTCATCCATGCCAACGGCCTGAACCGCATCGTCTATTCGGGCGGCCGGGCGCCGAAGCTCGGGATCATCACGCTCGGCAAGAGCTATCTCGATGTCCGCCAGGCGCTGGAAGACATCGGCGTCGACGAGGCCGCCGCCAACCGCATCGGCATCCGCCTGTTCAAGGTCGGCTGCCCGTGGCCGCTCGACCTGCAGCATATCTCAGAATTCGCCCGCGGCCTCGACACCATCGTCGTCATCGAGGAGAAGCGCTCGCTGATCGAGGTGCAGCTGCGCGAAAACCTCTACGGCACCGCCACGCGGCCGACGATCGTCGGCAAGAAGGACGAGCGCGGCGACTGGCTGTTCCCGGCCAAGGGCGCGCTCGACCCCAACGAGATCGCCATTGCGCTGGGCGAGCGCATCCTGCGCACAATCGGCCCTTCGGAAGAGATCACTGCAAAGGTGGCAAAGCTGCGCCAGTTCCAGGCGATGCTTGCCGACACCAGCGATATCGGTTCGCGCACGCCGTTCTTCTGCTCCGGATGCCCGCACAATTCCTCGACCAAGGTGCCGGACGGCTCGATCGCAGCCGCCGGTATCGGCTGCCATTTCATGGCGCTGTGGATGGACCGCAACACGGTCGGCTTCACCGCCATGGGCGGCGAGGGCGCACAATGGGTCGGCCAGGCGCCATTCTCCAAGCGCGGCCACATTTTCCAGAATCTCGGCGACGGGACCTACAATCACTCCGGCACGCTGGCGATCCGCTTCGCGCTGTCGACCGATGCCAACATCACCTACAAGATCCTCTACAACGACGCCGTCGCCATGACCGGCGGTCAGCCGCATGAGGGCGGCCTGACTGTCGGCATGATCGCCAGGCAGGTGCGCGCCGAAGGCGTCGAGCGCATCGCCATCGTCACCGACGAGCCGGAGAAATATGCGGGGAAGGCCGAATTCCCCTCCGGCGCCACCATCCACCACCGCGACGACCTCGACCTCGTCCAGCGCGAGCTGCGCGACGTCAAGGGCGTCTCGGTGCTGCTCTACGACCAGACCTGCGCCGCCGAAAAGCGCCGCCGCCGCAAGCGCGGCACCTTCCCGGATCCCGACAAGCGGGTCTTCATCAACGAACTGGTCTGCGAGGGCTGCGGCGATTGCGGCGTGCAATCGAACTGCGTCTCGATCCAGCCGGTCGAGACCGAGTTCGGCCGCAAGCGCAGAATAGACCAGTCGAGCTGCAACAAGGATTTCTCCTGCGTCAACGGCTTCTGCCCGTCCTTCGTCACCGTGCACGGCGCCAAGATCAGGAAGGCCGAAGGCATTGCCGGCCGCTCCGACCCGCTTGACGGCGTGCCGGTGCCGGCCGAATTCCCGCTCGGTAGCGAGGGTTGGGCGGCGATCATCGACGGCGTCGGCGGCACCGGCGTCGTCACCATAGGTGCTGTGCTCGGCATGGCCGCCCATCTCGAGGACAAGGGCTGCGGCATGATCGACATGGCCGGCCTCGCCCAGAAGGGCGGCTCGGTGTTCACCCATGTCCGCATCGCCCGCACCCCGGACGACATCCACGCGATCCGCGTTTCGGCCGGCAAGGCGGACCTGGTGCTCGGCTGCGACCTCGTCGTCTCGGGCGCCAAGAAGGTGCTTGGCGCGGTACGCGAAGGCCATACCATCTTCCTCGCCAACACCGCCGAGATCATGCCTGGCGAGTTCGCCCGTTCGGCCGATTTCTCGCTGCCGATCGAGCGCCTGAAGAAGGCGATCCGTGCTGCCGCCGGCGAAGACAAGACCCATTTCTTCGACGCCACGCGCACCGCCACCCAATTGTTCGGCAATTCGCTCGGCGCCAACATGTTCATGCTCGGCTTCGCTTTCCAGCATGGCGGGCTGCCGCTGTCCGCGCAAGCCGTTGAAAGAGCGATTGAATTGAATGGCGAGGCGGTGGCGATGAACATCGCCGCCTTCCGCTGGGGCCGGCGCGCCGCGCATCAGCCGGAGTTTGTGCGCGGCCTCATCGCGCAACCGAGCAAGGCCACTGAGATCGCCGAGACGCTGGACGATATCATCGCCCGCCGCGTCGCTTTCCTCTCTGCCTATCAGAATGCCGCCTATGGCAGGCGCTATGTCGAGCGGCTGGCGGTCCTGCGTGCCGCCGAGGCAAAGGCCGTGCCCGGCTCGACCGCGGTGACCGAGGCAGCCGCCAAAAATCTGTTCAAGCTGATGGCGATCAAGGACGAATATGAGGTGGCGCGGCTCTACACTGACGGCTCCTTCGCTATGGAGCTGTCAAAACAGTTCCAGAGCTACGAAAAGCTCGAATTTCATCTGGCGCCGCCGATCATGGGCAGGCGCGGCAATGACGGCAAGCCGAGGAAATCGAGCTTCGGCCCGTGGATGATGAAGGGTTTTCGCCTGCTGGCGGCGCTGAAAAGCCTGCGCGGCACGGCCTTCGACGTGTTCGGCTACAGCGCCGAGCGGCGCATGGAGCGGCAGCTTCTGGCCCGCTATGAGGCCGATCTGGAGCTTGTCGCCAAAGCACTTGCGCCAGGCAGGATCGAGGCCGCCATCGCCCTTGTCTCGGTGCCGGCGCTCATTCGCGGCTACGGCCATGTCAGGCAAGCCAGCGCCGAAAAGGCAGAGGGCGAGCGCACAAGGCTTGTCGAGCGGCTGGCCAACACGCCGGCGCGGCCTGAACTTCAGGCCGCCGAGTGATCGATACGCCTTGTTTACCTGAACACGAATTTTCGCGGTTTACGCCGATGGAGCCGACTTGACGCCAGGCGTCGGAACGGCATCTCTAAACCTTTCTTAAGGCGAATGTGACATGACTGCGGTTCGTGCGACACCGCAGGCCATGCAAGAAAACAAAGCCGCAGAGATAGGTGAGGACGTCTATGCTGGGTTCGTGCGATCGTTGTTCAACGATCCCGGGATCCTGCTGATTGGCGCATTTTGCCATGGCCTCATCGGCATTCTGGTTTATTTTACCTCGGGGCATCCGGCCTATCTTGCATTGGCCGCGCTTATGCTTGCGGCGGGGCTTTACCGTTACTACGGCATCCGCAAAGGCCTGCGCATAGGCAGTTTCGAAACTTATGAACAAGCCAAGAAGTGGGAACGCTACTACCTGGTTGGCGGCACCATCCAGGCTTTCTTCATGGGGCTTTTCTGCTTCACCTCAATCTATCTCATTCCCGATGTCTTCGGGGAAAGCGCCGCCATCGCCGTCATAATGGGCTCGACGGTGACCATTGTCGGCCGCAATTACGGCTCCAAGACCATGGTTGCGGTGCAGGCCTTCACGGTCGTGCTGCCGATCGCGGTCGGGCTGATGCTCAAGGGACATCTCGGCGATTTCATCCTCGGCCTCTACATCGTGCCGTTCATCTTCATCATCACCCGGATGGCCAGCCACGTCCGCACCGTGCTGTTCAACGCCATTTCGGAGCGCAAGACGGCCGCCAGGCTCGCCGAGCGCTTCAACCGCGCGCTCAACACCATGTCGCATGGCCTGGTCATGCTCGGCCCCGACGGCAAGGTCGTGGTCGGCAATGCCGAAGCCGCGCATCTGATGTCGCTGCGCTCGCCTGACCAACTGCTCGGGCGGTCGATCCATTCGCTGCTCCTGCGCGGCGTCGCCGGAGGCATGCTGGCGCCGAAAGACTGTCGTTATGTCGAAGCGCAGCTGACGCGCGCCTTGCGCGAGGGCCGCGACCGCAAGGTGCTGGTCTCCTTCTCCAATGGCCAGCACTATGAGTTCTCGGCCCGCGAAGGCAATCAGGATCTCGGTGTCATCACCTTCGAGGACGTCACCGCCCGCGTCGAGGCTGAGGAAAAAATCCGCTTCATGGCGCGCTATGACAGCCTTACCGGCCTGCCGAACCGCGCGTATTTCCATGAGCTGGTCGGTGAAGCCATGGCGTCGGGCAGCCGCGACCGCCTGTGCGCCCTGGCGGTGCTCGATCTCGACGATTTCAAGAGCGTCAACGACACCCTCGGCCATCCGGTCGGCGACGGACTTATCTATGCCGTTGCCGAGCGGCTGGCGGCCGTCGCCGGGCAAGGCGTCAATGTCAGCCGTTTCGGCGGCGACGAGTTCATGATCTTCTTCGACCGCGTCGAGGATGAAAGCCATCTGACGGGCCTGCTCGACCAGATCTTTGCCGATCTGCAGGGCGAGGTCGACGTCGCAGGCCACGGTCTGCGCATCCAGGCAAGCGCGGGCGCCGTGCTGTCCAGGGTCGACGACACCGATGTCGACGCCATGATCGTCAAGGCCGATCTGGCGCTCTACAAGGCCAAGGAACTCGGCAAGAACAACTGGCGGCTGTTCGAGGCAGCGATGGATGCGGCGTTCCGCAACCGCCAGCTGATGAAGGCCGACCTGCGCACGGCGGTCGAAGGCAAGGCGCTGCGGGTGGTCTATCAGCCGATCGTGGCGATGAACACCATGCGCATCGCCAGCTGCGAGGCCCTGTGCCGCTGGGATCATCCCGATCTCGGGCCGGTTTCGCCCAGCATCTTCATTCCGCTGGCCGAAGAAATGGGCATCATCTCCGAGATCAGCACTTTTGTGCTCGCGGCTGCCTGCGCCGAATGCGCCAAATGGCCGGGCCAGACCAGCGTCTCGGTCAACCTTTCGGCCAAGGATTTCCGCAACCGCGACGTTGTCCAGAAGGTTCGCGACGCGCTTGCCACTTCGGGGCTCGCCGCCGGCCGCCTCGAGATCGAAGTCACCGAAACCGCGCTGCTCGACGACAAATCGCTAACGCGCCAGTATATCGAGGAACTGAAGCAGCTTGGCGTGCGCATTGCGCTCGACGATTTCGGCACCGGCTATTCAAGCCTGAGCTACCTCCACAAGCTGCCGCTCGACAAGATCAAGATCGACCGTTCGTTCCTGATGGACGTGACCCAGAACAAGCGTTCGCTCGACTTGTTGAAGGGCATCGTCGACCTGACCCGCGTGCTCGGGCTGACCGTCACCATCGAAGGTGTGGAAACCTTCGAACAGCTGAAGATCCTGGTGCATTCGGTCAAGCCGGACCTCGTCCAGGGCTTCCTGTTTGGCGCAGCACTTAGTGCCTCGGGCATAGAGACCATGTCCAACGTGACCTGGCCTTTCGCCGCCGAGCTGCGGCCGGCGGCAAAACTCGCCACGCCCTGACCCGTCATTAAATTGCGCTTGAAAAGCCCGTCTAAAAAGCGTTGTATTGTCTAGACGTTAACTGATTGTTAAGGTTAATGATCGGTAAACACAGACGATTAGAGTTTCATCTTCTTGTTCCTTCGGTCGTCCGGTATTGTTCTCCTGCGGCGGTACGAGGGGAAGTAATGGACACGCATCAGTCAGGTGTGCTTTCGGGTGCGGCAGTCAAATCTGGCCCGCCTTCCCTGTTCGCCCGCAACGTCCTCGACGTCCTCGAGCGTGTCGAATACCGGCGCTGCGAAAGCGGCGAGGATCTCGAAGCGGTCTACCGGCTGCGCTACAAGGCCTTTCATACACACGGCCTGCTTGACACCATTACCGAACAGAAGCTCGTCGATCACCTTGACGAAGTGCGCAATTGCTACTGTTTCGGCGTCTTCATGGATGGCGAGCTGGTCAGCACCGTCAGGCTCCACCATTTGACCCGTGAGACCCCCGAAGCGCCGATCATGACCGTTTTCGGCGACCGGCTGCTGCTGCGGCTGGCGCGCGGTGAAACCTTCATCGACCCGAGCCGGTTGGCGATCGATCCGCAAATGTCGTCGGCCAACCGCGCCCTGCCCTATGTCACGCTGCGGCTCGCGGTTATCGCCAACACCTTCTTCAACGCCACCAGCTGCATTTCGATGATCCGCGAGGAGCACACGGCCTTCTACCATCGCATCTTCGGATCGGTGCAGGTCGGCGAGCCGCGCCTCTACCCGCCCTTCACCATGCCGATCTTCTTCTATGAATCGATCTGCGAGCAGAACATGGCCCCGACGCTGGAGCGCTTTCCCTTCTTCCAGTCGACGGCGCTGGAGCGGCGTATGCTGTTTGCCAAGGCGCCGGCCGGCGAGCTCGCGCCGCTGACCATCCTGCCCACCGCTAAATATTTTCGCGAAGCAGCGTAATGTCGGCAAAGCCGGCGCACTTTAGCGCCCGGTGCGAGGAGCTTTCCGGCCGCTTCGGCGTTCTGGACGTCACGACCCCGACGCGGCCATAGAAAGGAACCGACATGCATATTCCCGAGCTAGCACTGACCCCGCTGATCTCGCTGATTGCCGGCGTGCTGATCCTGGTGATGCCGCGGCTGCTCAACTACATCGTCGCGCTCTATCTGATCGTCATTGGGCTGCTCGGGCTGTTTCCGCATCTAGCCGGTTGAAACGCAAAACCCTCAACGTTCGACGTTAGGCCGGCGACAAGAGCCCATACCGCCGGCTTTCAACATTCTTTGAGGCTGTTGTCGCTGGTCGTGCGGCAATAGCGCCATTGCTCTTGGTCCAGCTTTTCGCTATGTGCCTCAAAGATGTCTTCGAAGGGGTATTCCTATGGCTGATCACACGCCGACCGGTCCTGTCGAACTGGGCGCGAAGATGGACTATGCCGAACATGACCGCACCTATCATGGCTTTCTGGCGCTGGCCAAATACGGCTCGCTGTTCTGCGGCGCCCTGCTCCTGGCCATGGCTTTCGGCTTCTTCGCAGGCGGCTTCTTCTCCGCGACCATCCTGTTCGTGCTGATCCTCGCCCTCGGCGCCTTCATTCTCCGATAGTCTCTTCAGACCCTTGCCAAGGGCGTAGCCGGACATCCGGCCGCACTCTTTCGCAAAGCCGCACTCTTGCGCAAACAGGTTCCAGCCGAAAGGATCATGCGGTGGGACAGACGGTTTTCATCCCTCGCGAGCTCGATGCCAGCGAGCCTCGTGTCGCGGCCTCGCCCGATACCGTGAAGCGGCTGGCGGCGCTGGGCTTCGACGTCACCGTCGAGACGGGCGCCGGCACCAGGTCGCGCATTCCCGATGAGGAGTTCGCCAAGGCGGGTGCCGCGATCGGCAAGGCTTCGGATGCGAGACGGGCGGATGTGGTGCTGAAGGTGCGCCGGCCGACCGACGCCGAGCTGAAGGGCTACAAATCGGGTGCGGCGGTCATCGCCATCATGGATCCCTACGGCAATGATGCCGCGGTCGCGGCGCTTGCCGAGGCTGGGGTCACCGCCTTCTCGATGGAATTCATGCCGCGCATCACCCGCGCCCAGTCGATGGATGTGCTGTCGTCGCAGGCCAATCTCGCCGGCTACCAGGCCGTGATTGACGGCGCATCGGAGTATGACCGCGCGCTGCCGATGATGATGACTCCGGCCGGCACCGTGCCGGCGGCGAAGATCTTCATCATGGGCGTCGGCGTTGCCGGCCTGCAGGCGATCGCCACGGCGCGCCGTCTCGGCGCTGTCGTCACCGCCACGGACGTTCGTCCCGCCGCCAAGGAACAGGTGGCGTCGCTTGGCGCAAAGTTCCTCGCCGTCGAGGACGAGGAGTTCAAGGCGGCCGAGACCGCCGGCGGCTACGCCAAGGAAATGTCGAAGGAGTACCAGGCGAAGCAGGCAGCGCTCACCGCTGAGCACATCGCCAAGCAGGACATCGTCATCACCACGGCGCTGATCCCCGGCCGGCCGGCGCCGAAGCTGGTGTCGGCGGCGATGGTCGCCTCGATGAAGCCGGGTTCGGTGATCGTCGACCTCGCCGTCGAGCGCGGCGGCAATGTCGAAGGCGCGGTTGCGGGTCAGGTGGTGACGACGGCCAACAACGTTAAGATCGTCGGCCACCTCAACGTGCCCGGCCGCGTCGCCGCATCGGCCTCGCTGCTCTACGCCAGGAACCTGTTCGCCTTCCTCGAGACGCTGGTCGACAAGACCAGCAAGACGCTCGCCATCAACCGCGAAGACGATCTGGTTAAGGCGACGATGCTGACCGACGCTGGCCGCGTGGTGCATCCGGCCTTCGCCAAGGCGGCGGAACAGCCCCATATCGAACCGGCGGCCATTCCGGCCGAGACCATGGTGGCTGATGCCACGCCGAAGAAGGCTGCACCGAAAAAGGCGTCCGACAAAGCCACTGCCGGCAAGTCCGCCGCCAAGCCGAAGGGGATCGCGTGATGGATCAGACCTTGCAGAAAGCCCTCGATCAGCTCGACCAGGCAAGTGCCGCCGTCCGGCTGGCTGTGCAGAACCTGGCGAACGCGCCCGGTGGCGCCGATGCGGCGGGCGATGCCGCGCACGCACTGTCCGGCGGCGCCATCGATCCCTTCGTCTTCCGCTTCGCCATCTTCGTACTTGCGATATTCGTCGGATACTACGTCGTCTGGTCGGTGACGCCGGCGCTGCACACGCCGCTGATGGCGGTCACCAACGCCATCTCCTCGGTCATCGTCGTCGGCGCGCTGCTGGCCGTCGGCATCTCGGCCTCCGGCATTGCCACCGGCTTCGGCTTCGTCGCGCTGATGCTGGTCTCGGTCAACATCTTTGGCGGCTTCCTGGTCACCCAGCGCATGCTGGCCATGTACAAGAAGAAGGACCGGTAGAGAGCCATGAACGCCAACTTCGCGTCCTTCCTCTACCTGGTCTCCGGCGTCCTGTTCATCATGGCGCTGCGCGGCCTGTCGCATCCGACCACCAGCCGCCAAGGCAATCTCTACGGCATGATCGGCATGGGCATTGCCATTGCCACCACGCTGGCGCTGGCGACTCCGTCCGCCGGGCGCTTCGGCCTGATCGTGCTTGGTCTGGCCATCGGCGGCGGCGTCGGCGCCGTTACAGCGCGCCGCATCGCCATGACTTCGATGCCGCAGCTGGTCGCCGCCTTCCACTCGCTGGTCGGCCTTGCCGCCGTCATGGTAGCGGCAGCCGCCATCTACGCGCCGGAAAGTTTCGGCATCGGCACGAATGGCGACATCCACGCCCAGGCGTTGATCGAGATGAGCCTTGGCGTTGCCATCGGCGCCATCACCTTCACCGGCTCCGTCATCGCCTTCCTCAAGCTCGATGGCCGCATGTCGGGCAAGCCGATCATGATCGGCGGCCGTCACATCATCAACGCGGTCCTCGGCATCGCGCTGATCGTGCTGATCGTGCTTCTGGTCACCACCGAGGCCAAGCTGGTGTTCTGGCTGATCGTCGCGGCTTCGCTGGCGCTCGGCGTCCTCTTGATCATCCCGATCGGCGGCGCCGACATGCCGGTCGTCGTCTCGATGCTGAATTCCTATTCCGGCTGGGCCGCCGCGGCACTCGGCTTCACGCTTGGCAATCTGGCGTTGATCATCACCGGCGCGCTGGTCGGCTCGTCCGGCGCCATCCTGTCCTACATCATGTGCAAGGGCATGAACCGGTCGTTCATCTCGGTCATCCTCGGCGGCTTCGGCGGCGAGACCGCGGCGGTTGCCGATGACGGCATCGAACGCACGGTCAAGCAGGGCTCGGCCGACGACGCTGCCTATCTGATGATGAACGCACAGAAGGTCATCATCGTGCCGGGCTACGGCATGGCGGTCGCCCAGGCCCAGCACGCGCTGCGCGAAATGGCCGACAAGCTCAAGGCCAATGGCGTGGATGTCAAATACGCCATCCACCCCGTGGCCGGCCGCATGCCCGGCCACATGAACGTGCTGCTCGCCGAAGCCAATGTTCCCTATGACGAAGTGTTCGAACTGGAAGACATCAACTCCGAGTTCGCGCAGGCCGATGTCGCCTATGTCATCGGCGCCAATGACGTCACCAATCCGTCCGCCCGCGACGACAAGTCGTCGCCGATCTACGGTATGCCGATCCTCGACGTCGACAAGGCCCGCACCTGCCTGTTCGTCAAGCGCTCGCTCGGCTCGGGCTACGCCGGCATCGACAACACGCTGTTCTACAAGGACGGCACCATGATGCTGCTCGGCGACGCCAAGAAGATGACCGAGGAAATCGTCAAGGCCATGGATCACTGATCCCGCCGCAACTTTCCACTGGAAGGTTGTCGGTCCATCATCGGAAACAAAAAAAGCCCGGTTCGGACCGGGCTTTTTATGTTGAAGACCGGTTCAGCGGCTGGTCAGGAAAACCGCTTCCTCGTCGTCGCGCTGCCTGCCGCCCAGTGCTGCCGCAGCGCTGGCGATGAAGGCGCCGATAACCAGCGACAGGGCGCCAAGCAGTGCGAAGGTGGCGCTGCCTTTCCGGGCGGCGTCGGCGGCCTGCTTGGCCTTGACCTTGGCGTCCTCGACCCTGGCCACCAGGGCGTCGACACGCGCCTTGGCGTCAGCCTCGGAAAGCCCGGTGCGGGCGGCGACCAGCTGCGACAGATAGGTCTTGTCGTCAGCCGAAACTTCGCCTGCCGCCGCACTGGCGATCAGGATGCGCGAAGCCTGCCCGGCCGCAGCCGCATCGCTGTCCGGATTGGCCGCCGCGAGCCTGGCGGCATCAGCCGGACGGAACAGCGTATCCACGAGATAGGACGTTGCATTGTCGGCCGGTGCGCTGCCGGCATTGGCGGACGCGCCGGCCGAAGCACCCATGGCGGCGCCTGAGGCAACAGTAGAAGCCGCCTGCACGCCTGAACCAAGCACTGCCGACAGCGCCGACCCGAGAATGCCGACGACCAGCAATGTCGCCAGCGCCCAGGCGAGGAGGCCGTGCGCGGTGTCACGGAAATAGACCTCGTCGGTGTGGATGCCGACCCATTTGGTGCGCAGGCGTCCGGCAAGATAGCCACCGACCCCGGAGGACAGCCATTGCACGATGATGAGCCAGATCGCGCCGGACACCGCGAAGGTGGTCAGCGAGGCACTGGCGCCGGACCATGGCGAGACCATGGTCAGCCCCAGTCCTGAGCCGAGCAGCATGAGGATGAAGGTCAGCGTCGAGGCCGCGAAGGCGCCGGCGATGATCGGCCCCCAGCTGACGGCCGTGGCGGAGGATTCTGTTGAAGCAGATACGTCGACAGCCGATACGGTGGACTGCATCGACGCCTCCTACCGTACGAACAGCATGATGAGAATGATGATCGGGATCGGAATACCGAGCAACCAGAGCAAAATACCGCGTCCCATAAAGAGCCTCCCTGCGAGAAATTGATCGATGTCGTCACAATGTTCCTGAGCGATTTCCGTTCCGAGGAGCAATGAAATGATTTGCTTACCGGGAACGGAACTATTTTCCGCGCGGCCCGAGGCACGACTGCGAAACTGTGGATTGGTTCACGGAGTTCCACATGGGCTGCCGTGTATTGTTGGCTCGGTGAGCCGGGGGTAGCATGAGCGATCCCGCCGTCGGATGTCGTCAACGGAGACGCTGATGCCCAAGACTGTCGCATCGCTGGCTTACAAAAAGGCGCAGCCCAGCCAGGCGGTGGTGATCGTGCATGGCATGGGCGAGCAGCGGCCGATGGGTACGCTGAGGGGATTCGTCCAGGCGGTCTGGAGCAGCGATCCCACCCGTGCTCCACCCTACGCCCAGATTCCCGATCCGGCCGTTTCCGGCGCCACGATCAACCAGAGCTGGATCACGCCCGACAGCCGGACCAAGTCACACGAGCTGCGCCGCATCACCACGCCCTACGACGTCGATGGCCGCCGTACCGATTTCTACGAGCTTTATTGGGCCGACATCACGCAAGGCACGACGCGCGGCCGGCTGGCCGCCTGGGTGACGAACCTGTTGTGGCGCAAGCCCGCCGACATTCCGCTCGACGCCCGCAAGCTTTACGTCGCCACACTTCTGATCGTTATCGTCATTCTGGGCGCAGCACTCGTGCTGGCAACATCGGTCTGGCAACAGGCCGTTACCTTGACGACCGGCCTGATGATCACCACCCTCGCTTCTTTTGTCATCTGGGCGGTGGATCAGTTCGCCCTGCCCTATTTCGGTGACGTCGCCGCTTATGTGCGCGCCGAGGCGGCGACGATCGAGAAGCGTGCGCTGATCCGCGACAGAGGCCTGACGTTGCTCAAGACGCTGATGAAGGACGATGCTTACGACCGCATCGTGCTGGTCTCGCACAGCCTTGGGTCGATCATCGCCTATGATTTGCTGCAGATCCTGTGGGCCGAGTTCCGGCCGCGAAGGCTGGAAGCGGTCCGCGACAAGGCCAAACTGGCGGCGGTCGAGGCCGTCGACAAGGCAACGCTCGGCTCTGATGGGTCAGCGTGGCCAAAGAACCTTGAAGACCTCGCCGGATTCCGGCGCGGTCAATGGGCGCTCTACCAGCAGCTTCGGACCAAGGACGCCGACCACCCGCTGCCCTGGAAGATCAGCGATTTCGTCACGCTTGGCAGTCCGCTCTCCCACAGCGAATTCCTGGTGACCTACAATCTCGCGGAATTCAGGCGTGGCCTTGCCGAGCGCCTGTTCTCGGCTTGCCCGCCGATTGCCGATGACGGGCGCCCCGGCGGCACCGTGCTTTACCGGGAAGGACACAGCCAAGGCAAGGCGCAGCGCGCGGTGCATCATGGCGCGGTGTTTGCGGCAACGCGCTGGACGAACGTCTACGACCGCGGCAATGGCTGGGCGACAGGCGATCCGATTTCCGGTCCGATGACGGAAAACTTCGGCCCCGGTGTGGAGAACATCCAGATCGAGCTTCGCAGCTCACTTGGCCGTATCTTCACCCACACGCTTTATTGGTCATCGACGGCAAACGGCGTCGAAATCGCCCTGCCGGCGGGCACCGCGCCGCGCTCGCATCTGCAAGTGCTGCGCGAAGCGGTGGACCTTGGTCGGAAGCTGGAGCCAAAGGCCTGACCCGGAGTGGAGCTCCGGCGGCAAGGCCCCCAGCCCTCAAATGTCCAGATTGGCAACTGACAGCGCGTTGTCCTGGATGAATTCGCGCCGCGGTTCGACCTCGTCGCCCATCAGCCGCGAAAACAGCGAATCCGCATCGGTGGCGTCATTGACCTTGACCTGCAGCAGCGAACGCACATTCGGGTCGAGCGTGGTTTCCCAGAGCTGCTCGGCATTCATCTCGCCGAGGCCCTTGTAGCGCTGCATGGTCAGGCCCTTGCGGCCGGTCGCAAACACCGCGTTGAGCAGCGCCAGCGGCCCCGAAATGGTTTCGGAGACATCCTTGCGGCGCAGCACCGGCGGCTCGCCATAGACTTCCATGAGGCGCGGGGCATAGCGGTCGAGCTGGCGTGCGTCGGCCGAATTTATCAGCCCGGCATCGAGCTGCGCGAATTCCTTGACGCTGCGCACCGTGCGTTCGAACACATAGCCGCCGACGCCTTCATTGGAGGTCGACAGCCGGCCGGTCCAGCCGCGCTCGGTGTCCTCGGCAATGATGTCAAGGCGCTGGGCGACGCGTTCGGCCATGGCATTGGCGCGGCCGAGGTCGTTTAGCACATCGGCGTTGAGCGCGCCGGCGATCGCCGCCTGTTCGACCACGCCCCTGTTGTAGCGCGTGTGCAGCCCGTTGATGAGCTGGCGCACGGCCAGTGCATCATCGATCGAGCCGCGCAGATCCTGTCCGGCCCGCGCCTCGCCGGAGGCAAGCGTCAGCGACGCCTCCTCCAGCCCGGAGCCGATCAGGAACTCCTCGAAGGCGCTCTCGTCCTTGATGTATTGCGAGCTTTTTCCGCGCGTCACTTTGTAGAGCGGCGGCTGGGCGATGTAGAGATGGCCGCGCTCGATCAGCTCCGGCATCTGGCGGAAGAAGAAGGTGAGCAGCAAGGTCCTGATATGGGCGCCGTCGACGTCGGCGTCGGTCATCAGGATGATCTTGTGGTAGCGCAATTTGTCGGCGTTGAACTCGTCCTTGCCGATCGAGGTGCCGAGCGCGGTGATCAGCGTGCCGATCATCTCGGAGCCGAGCATGCGGTCGAAGCGCGCCCGCTCGACATTGAGTATCTTGCCGCGCAACGGCAGGATTGCCTGGTTCTGGCGCGAACGGCCGCCCTTGGCAGAGCCGCCGGCCGAGTCACCCTCGACGATGAAGATTTCGGATTTCGCCGGGTCGCGTTCCTGGCAGTCGGCAAGCTTGCCAGGCAGAGAGGTGACGCCGAGCGAGCTTTTGCGGGTGATGTCTCGGGCCTTGCGCGCGGCTTCGCGCGCCGCGGCCGCCTGGATCACCTTGTCGATGACCACCTTGCCCTCGGTCGGGTGTTCTTCCAGCCAGGTGCCAAGCGCCTCGTTGACCAGGCCTTCGACCACCGGGCGGACTTCCGACGAGACCAGCTTGTCCTTGGTCTGGGAGGAGAATTTCGGGTCGGGAACCTTGACCGACAGCACCGCCGTCAGGCCTTCGCGGCAGTCGTCGCCGATCAGCGCCACCTTTTCCTTCTTGGTCAGGCCCGACGATTCGCCATAGCCGGTGATCTGGCGCGTCAGCGCGCCACGGAAGCCGGCCAGATGGGTGCCGCCATCGCGCTGCGGGATGTTGTTGGTGAAGGCCAGCACGTTCTCGTGGTAGCTGTCGTTCCACCACATCGCCACTTCGACGGTGATGCCGTCGCGCTCGGCCTTGATGGCGATCGGCTTGTCGATCAGCGGTTTCTTGACCCGGTCGAGATATTTGACGAACTCTTCCAGGCCGCCATCATAGTGCAACTCGTGGCGCACGAGATCGGCATGGCGGGCATCGGTCAAAATGATGCGCACGCCGGAATTCAGGAAGGCGAGCTCGCGCAGCCGGTGCTCCAGCGTGCCGAAGTCGAACTCGACCATGGTGAAGGTTTCGGACGACGGAAAGAAGGTGATCTCGGAACCGCTGCGGCCCTCATAGGTGCCGGGCTGCTTGTTCTGCTCATAGCTGCCGGTCGCCTTGAGCGGCGCATCGGCATTGCCATGCGTGAAGCTCATCTCGAAAATCTGGCCGTTGCGGCGGATTTTCAGCTTCAGCCAGGCCGACAACGCGTTGACCACCGAGACGCCGACGCCGTGCAGGCCGCCAGACACCTTGTAGGAATTCTGGTCGAATTTGCCGCCGGCATGCAGCTGCGTCATGATCACTTCGGCCGCCGAAATGCCTTCGCCAGTGTGAATATCGGTCGGAATCCCGCGGCCATTGTCGATAACGGTGACCGAACCGTCGGGATTGAGCGTCACCGTGACCAGATCGGCATGGCCGGCCAGCGCCTCGTCGATGGCGTTGTCGACCACCTCATAGACCATGTGATGCAGGCCCGAGCCGTCGTCGGTGTCGCCGATATACATGCCCGGCCGCTTGCGGACAGCGTCCAACCCCTTCAAAACCTTGATGGAATCGGCGCCGTATTCGGCCTCAGCGCCGTTGGCGTTGTCGCTTTGATCGCTCATGAAAACCTGTCTGATTGATGCCGCATGCTCAGCGCGAAAAAATGGCTTCGAATCACGCCGCTTTGATGTCCTAGATATAGGCGCAAAAGGCGGTTTTTCCAAGGTTTGCGGGCATTTCAGGGCTGAATCCCGAGCTGGCAGCCGGCTATTTTTTCGCGGCTTTCAATTTGGCCAGAAGACGGCGCAGATATTTGATCGTGGGTTTGTCCCTCGGCGCCAGTTTGCCTGTGCGGTCAAGCTCCAGCGTCAGGTCTAGCGCCTGCGACAACACAGCCTTCGGATTCTTCGCCACATAGGCATAGTTGATATAGGCCTGTACCAGATCGAATTGCCAGATCGCATTGTCCGGATCGGACAGGGCCAACCGCTGGCGGATGGCCAGGCTGGCTTCGAAGGCCTTCTTCGAGCCCTCATAGTGGCGCTGCTTGGTCTCCAGCAGGCCTATTTCCTCGAACGTGATCGACAGGTCGCGCTGCCAGTCGGAATTGCCCGGGTCGAGATTTGCCAACCGGTCGGCAATGACGAGACTGTCCTGGTAGTTCTGCAAAGCACCGGCGATATCGCCCTGGGCATCAAACACGCCGGCAATTTTTTCCAGACAGACCAACAGGTCGCGCTGCCAATCGGTGTTGCCTGGGTCGCTGGCGGCAAGGTCTCGCGCCGTGGCCAGCGCCTGCTGGTAGGCCTCCAACGCGAATGGCCAGTCCTTCTGGTCGCCGTAAGCATTGCCGATCTTGGCGTAACCGACCGACAGGTCGCGCTTCAAATCGGTGTCGTTTGAGTCGCGGCGCACCAGCGCTTCGGCGATTATTTGGCTCTTGTTGTAGGCGTCGAGCGCGCCCGCAGCGTCGCCACGCTCGCGCAGGACGTCGCCGATCCTGGTGTAGCTGACGGAGACGGCGCGCTGATGCCTGGGGTCGTCGGGGTTGTTCTGCGCCAGCGCCAGCCGAATTCTCAGGCTCTCTTCGAATGCAGTCTGGGCGCCATCCAGCTGGCCGGCGGTACGGGCAAGACCGCCGATTTCGTCGTAGGTAATGGTCAGGTCGCGCAGCAGATAGACGCTGTTCGGCTCGGCATCGGCCAATTGCTGCTTGATGGACAGGCTTTGCTGGTAGGCCTGGGCTGCCGCACCCAGGTCGCCTTGCGTGGCCAGCACATTGCCGATCTTGTCATTGGCCATGGCGAGATCGCCGAGCCAGTCCTTCTTGTCCGGCACGTCTGTGGTCAGGCCCTGCAACATGTCCCTGGCCGCCTCATAGTTTTGCAGGGAGGCCGGCAGATCGCCTTGCGCCATCTTGATGTTGGCGAACTTGATATGGCCGATGGCGAGGTCGCGCTTGACGCTCGGATCGGTTTCCTGGCGCGCTCGCTGCTCAAGATTGGCGACCAGCGCCGCAAAGGCGCGGCCGGCGGCGTCGGTGTTGCCGACCGTTGTGTAGAGGATGCCGAGCTCTTCCAGCGTGCGGCTTTGGCGGTCGGCCTGTTCCAGGCTGAGCGAGGTCTGCCCGGCTTCGCCATAGAGCGCCAGCACCGTTTCATAGTCCTTGATGGCGGTTGCATAGTCCAGGGTGGCACGCGCCGCGCCGCCCGAGAGAAATCGCGTCGCGGCTTCGGACAGGGTGCGGCTGACGAAATTGGCCTTCAACGCCTGGCGCGAGACATTGTCGACGTCGGCGGCCTTGGCGAGGATCACGCGTGCACCATCGAAAGCGCCGAGCGCCAACTGTTCCTCGGCCTGGCGGCGCAGTTCGGTCACCTGCGGGTCGTCGGCGGCCAGCGTCTTCATCTCGCCGCGCACCTTGACGAAGGCGTCGGCCGCCTCGCGCAGCTTGGCGTCCAGGCTTTCGCCGGAGAGATGGCTGGTGTCGGAACTGATCAGCGCGCCATAGAGCGGCGCCAGCGGCATGTCGGCATCGCTGGCGACCCGTTCGACCGCGCCGCGCATTTCCGGCGTCACATCGGCCATGGCAAGCAACAGCCGCTCGCGCTCCGGCAGTTGTTCCTTGGCCGCCGAGGCGAAGAACAGCTTCGGCAGCCCGCTCTCGACGTAGGGCAGCTGTTTTCCGCGCGAAAGGTCGTAGACCTCCTGCTGCACCAGCGTCAGCACCGAGCGGATTTCGAGCCCGTCGGTGCCGAGGTATTTGATCAGCGCCGCTGTAAAGGGCGAATTCGCACCGGTACCGTCGGCAGCCGTCTCGCCGGGCGCCGCCGAAAAGGCGAACAGGATGTTTTCCGCCTTGCCGACGCGTCCGAGGCCCGGCTTGATCTTGTCCACCAGGTCCTTGATCAGCGATGTGGCGCCACGCCCGTCGCCGTTGCCGCCTGTGAACGGATCGCTGCGGCAGGCGTCGAGCACGATCAGCCCGACCTTCGCCGTGGCGGCAACCGCATCGCGCACTTCCTCCAACGGCAGGCTGGTCTTCTCCAGCTGGTCGAGCGAGGAGGCATCGGCATCGACCGGCAGAAGACGGTTGTCGCCGGAGATTTCGACGCCATGGCCGGAGAAATACACCAGCGCCACGTCGGCGCCCATGGCGTCCTCGCGAAAATCGTCGAGAGCCCGGCGCATGCGCCTGAGATCACGATTGGTCTCGACCACGACCTCGAAGCCGAGCTTCTTCAGCGCCACTTCCATCACCTCGCCGTCATTGACAGGATTGGCCAGCGGCCGCACCAGCCGGTAGTCGTCCTCGGCAATGACCAACGCCACGCGCCGCTCCGCCACCGCTGTGGCGGTGGTCGCAAGCATCAACAGCAAGGCAAACAACAGGCGCAAATCGAACCGCCCCCGGCTCAGTCACCTGCCGACCATTCCACCTCTTTATGGCATGAGCAAGCCGGGGCCGGCTGCGTTACGTAGCCCGCATCGGCTTCAGCGCCCCGCTCCAGCGCGAGAGCTCGTCCAGCATGGTCTTGGTCCCACCCTCTACCTGCTCACTAGCCTGGAAGGAGCCGTCGCTCTCCAGCAGTTTCTGATACATCGGCAGCGCGACGCCTTCCGAGATGGGCATGACGCCCACCGCGGTCAGCAGCGGCTTCAGCGCCTGCGCGGCGCGCAGGCCTCCGGAAATGCCGCCATAGCTGAAGATGGCGGCTGGCTTGTATTTCCATTCGCGCGCAAGGTAGTCGATGGCGTTGACGATCGCAGGCGCCACGAAATAATTGTACTCCGGCGCCACGAACACGAAGGCGTCGGCGGCATCAATGACCTTCGACCAGGCTTTGGTGTGGTCGTTCTGGTAATTGCCGAGCCTGGGGTGATGCGGCTCGTCCAGAACCGGCAGATGGAACGTGGCAATGTCGGTCAGCACCGGTTCGAATTTGCCGTGCTCGCGGGCAAAATCCTCCAGCCAGTGGGCGAAGACCGGCCCGGCGCGGCCCGGCCGCGTGCTGCCGATTATGATGTTCAGCTTGTGCTTCAAGCGGACTCTCCTGGGCGATTGGCAGTAGCTGTTGGTAACTGTCACCTATGGCAGAGTGTCCAACCGGACAAGCCGCAACCGTTTCACCGGCGGTCACGATCCGATGAACACACCGTCTGTCGGGCACACCGGGCGCTGCAGCGTTTCAGTTTGCCGTTCGGTCACATGGACGCCCGGATTGCCAGCCACTACATCTGAGCTATCAGCGGAGCACCTCATGGACACGCAGCCCGTCCCCTTCGTGCCGCCGGCGCCCAGGCCGCGCACGACGCCGCCTTCGACGCTGGAGATGATGCGGATCGTCTACCGCAATCCGCTCGAACTGTGGGGCGAGCACACCTACAACGAGCCCTGGATTTCGGCGAATGGCGTCGGCGGGCATCTGATCGTCGCCAACGATCCCGGCCTTATCCGCCACGTGCTGATCGACAACGCCAAGAACTACAAGATGGCGACGGTGCGCCAGATGATCCTGCGACCGATCTTGCGCGACGGGCTGTTGACCGCCGAAGGCGAGGTGTGGAAGCGCTCGCGCAAGGCGATGGCGCCGGTGTTCACGCCGCGGCATATCTTCGGCTTCGCCGAGCCGATGCTGCGCCGCACGATGCAGTTCGTCGCCCGCTATGACGAAGGCGGCATGACCGATGTCGCCCATGACATGACGCTGCTCACCTACGATATCCTGGCCGAGACGCTGTTTTCGGGCGAGATTGCGGGCGAGCCCGGCAGTTTCGCGCAGGAGATCGACCGCCTGTTCGAGACCATGGGCCGCGTCGATCCGCTCGACCTGTTGCGCGCGCCCGAATGGCTGCCGCGGCTGACCCGCATCCGCGGCCGCAAGACCATGGCCTATTTCCGCAAGATCGTCACCGATACGGTCAAGATGCGCGAGGAGCGGCTGAAGCGCGACCCCGACACCGCGCCGCAGGATTTCCTGACGCTTCTGCTGCGCGCCGAAGGCCCCGACGGGCTGACGCGGGCGGAAGTCGAGGACAACATCATCACCTTCATCGGCGCCGGCCACGAGACCACCGCGCGGGCACTGGGCTGGACGATCTACTGCCTCGCCGAAGCGCCGTGGGAGCGCGAAAAGGTCGAGCGCGAGATCGAGGCCGTGCTGGCGCGCGAACCCGACCCAACGAAATGGCTCGAGGCAATGCCGTTCACCCGCGCCGCCTTCGAGGAGGCGCTGCGGCTTTATCCGCCGGCGCCGTCGATCAACCGCGAGCCGATCGAGACGGAGACCTGGAACGATCTGGTGCTCCCCAAGCGCGCGGCCGTACTGGTGATGCCTTGGGTCGTCCACCGCCACAGAAAACTGTGGGACATGCCCGACGCCTTCATGCCCGAACGCTTCCATCCGGGAAACCGCGAGAAGATCGACCGCTTCCAGTATCTGCCGTTCGGCGCCGGTCCGCGCATCTGCATCGGCGCCAGCTTCGCCATGCAGGAGGCGATCATTGCGCTGGCCATCATGCTGTCGCGCTTCCGCTTCGATGTGACCGCCGAGACCAAGCCGTGGCCGGTGCAGAAACTGACGACACAGCCGCAGGGCGGCCTGCCGATGCAGGTCACGCGGCGCGTTTAACGGCGCAACGCCTTGTTACGCGATACCGGCGGGCTTGCGCTGGAACTGGCCTGCGGCGCGGAAGCGCCAGAGATAGCTGGGCAGGATGGTGCCGATAGACTGCGGCTGGATGTCGAGGCCGGCAAGGTTCCGGTTGGCCTTGTTGGCCTCCTCCGACACGATGTTGGGCTGGCGCAGCAGCAGCACCTGGTCCTTGGTCAGCAACGGGTTGGGCAGCAGGCCGAGGATCGAGGCCTGCAGATTGGCCATCCACCACGGCACCGGTACCAGGAGCCGCTTGCGCTCGATGACGGTCAGCAGCTCTTCCATGCACTGCTTGAAGGTGAGCACTTGCGGCCCGCCGAGTTCATAGATCTGGCCACCCTTGACCTTGCCCTCGACCGAACGCGCCACGGCTTCGGCGACATCGCCGACATAGACCGGCTGGAACTTGGTCTGGCCGCCGCCGATCAGCGGCAGCACCGGCGAATAGCGCGCCATGTCGGCGAAGCGATTGAAGAAACTGTCCTCCGGTCCGAAATTGATCGACGGACGGAAGATGACGGCGTCCGGGATCGTCTCCAGGACGGCCTTTTCGCCGAGCGCCTTGGTGCGGGCATAGTCGGATTCGGCGTTGAGGTCGGCGCCCAGCGCCGAGATGTGGGTGAGCCCTGCGCCGACCGAGCGTGCGGCTTCGGCGACGGCGCGGGCGCCGAATTCGTGCACGGTGTTGAATTTCTGCCGGCCGCTTTCATGCGGGATGGCGACCAGATTGATGACATGGTCGGCGCCCTGCACGGCGCGGTCGACCGACCAGCGCACGCGCACATTGGCCTGCACCGGCTGGATCTGGCCGACATTGCCGAGCGGCTGCAGATGTCCCGCCAGATCGGGCCGGCGCACCGCCACCCTGATGCGGTAGCCGCGCTTGGCCAGCGCCCGCACGATGTGGCGGCCGACGAAGCCGGAGCCGCCGAAGACGACCACGAGCTTGGGGATCTGCAGGATTTCGGTCATGGCTGGCTCCGGCGCTCGAAAGCTTGGCTGAAGCCGTTTCATAGTCCGTTTTGGGCCAAAGGCAAAGGGTGACGCGTCGTCGCTGCCACCCTCTTATAGACCCTTCAGAACGCCTTGCCGAGGCGCGCGTCGACCGACTGGCGGTTGCCGCCGCGGATAACGAAGAACAGCAGGATCGCCGCCCATAGAAGCGACTTTTCAGCGCCGGAAAAGCCCTGGCCGACAGTGATCCAGTGGAACCAGACGGTGACCAGCAGCACGATCATGCCGGCAAAGGCGGCGGGCCGAGTCAACAGGCCGATGGCGATCAGAATGCCGCCGAAGAATTCGGTGCAGGACAAAAGCAACGACCAGAACGCGCCGGGATAGAAGCCGAGGCCTTCGACCATCTCGGCGGCGCCGAAAGGGTTGGTGATCTTCTGCGAGCCGTGAATGGTGAGAAACCCGCCGGCGACGACGCGCAGAAGGGTTTCGGCGCCGTCATGCAGCGACGAGTACAGGCGGCCAAACACCGGAATGATCAGTCTGCCGCGGGAGGCGTCGGTGGTTGCGGACATCGTAGCTCCTGTTGTTGTGATGACCTCTCGCAAACGCCCGATGGTCCCATCAAGTCAAGTTAACAAAAGTTAACTTTCACCGTCATGTTTATTGCTCACGGAGGGATGAAACGCAGAAAACCCCGCCGAAGCGGGGTTTTCCGGGCAGCATCAGGACGAAGCCAGGGGCCGACGGAGCGGCCTGACCTGAGACGGTATCAGGAGGGCGTGAAGCAAGTACGCCCACCCCAGCCCTGGACATCCGACATGGTGCCGCCGACCTGCTTGCAGGCCGCGATGAAGTCGGCGCTGCAATTGGCAAATTTGGCGTGGCCGTTCTTGCAGTAATGGTCCTCGGTTGCACCGCCGCTCGGAGCCGTGATGACGCCGGCCGAAGATGGCTTGACCGGCGCGGCCTTCAGGGAGGCCGCCTGGGTGGCGCCCATGAAAGAACCGAGCAGAAGGACTGCTATCAGCAGGGTGGTCTTGGTGTTGGTCATGATGATTTCCTTTGATTGCGGTTGATGTTTCCGGAGCGCAAAGGGCACACCCTTCGCGTGAAGCAGGCTTTCGATTTGGTTGGGTGTTTCCTCCGGTCTGGTTCGGGCAAGCTCACCTTGCCCTGGACAAGGATGGGTCGCCGCAAGACGCAAGAAGGTTCAGCAGGCGGCGCAAATGCGCGCCTGCCCGTCGCCAACCGGAAGGTCAGTTTAAATTGTTTGATAAAGAAGGATTCTTCAGCCCGAATAGCGCTCGGCGAATTCGGAAATGCGCTGCACCACGGCTTTGGGGGCGTTGATGCCGCGCGCCTGCGCCTTCTCCGCCGCTTCGGCCCGCGCCCGGCCCGGCACGTGCACGCCAAAGCGCCGGCGCAGCCGGTCGAGCTGGTCCTTCATGCGCTGCTCAAAATCCGGGTCGAGCAGCTTGGGCTCGACGGCGAGCACGAACAGGCCGGTTCCCGGGCTGTCCGGTCCGCCGGAGAACCAGGGCGCGTCGAGCGACCAGTTGGCGCCCGACAGGCCAGCCGCCAGCACTTCGACCATCAGCGCGATGTTGGCGCCGCGCTGGCCGCCGAAGGCCAGCATGGCGCCCTTCATGGCCGCGGCCGGATCGGTGGTCGGGTTGCCGCTGGCGTCCAGCGCCCAGCCTTCGGGGATCTTCTTGCCGTCCTCGGCCGCCTTGCGGATGTTGACGAACGCCGTGGCGCTCGACGACTGGTCGATGACCAGCGGCGCGCCATCGGCGGCGGGTGCCGCAAACGACATCGGGTTGGTGCAATAGACCGGCTTGACCGAGCCCGAGCCTGCCAGCACCGCCGGCCCGTTGGTGGCGGCGAAGGAGACCAATCCCAGCTGCGCCAGACGCCCGGTGAAATAGCCGAGCGCGCCGCAGGTATAAGCGTTCTTCTGCGAGAAGATGGCGACGCCGAACAGCTTTGCCGCCTTGGCAAGGTCATCGATGGTGCGGTCGAACCCGGTATGGGCGAGGCCGCCACGCGCATCGGAGAGATAGACGGCGAGCGCCGGCCTGGTGATCACCGGATCGGCATTGCCGTCGATGCGGCCGGCTTCCAGCGCTTCGAGGTAATCGATGAAATGGGTCAGCCCGACGGTCGAAAGCCCTTCCGCCTCGGCGGCAATGATCGAGGCGGTGAGCGACCGCGCCGCCTCCTCATTGGCGCCGGCGCCGAGCGCCGCCATCCGGCACAGCCCTGTTGCCTGGTCGAGAGAGAGTTGCATGGTGCGGACCCGATTGGTGGTGAGAGTGAGTAGGGAGTAGTCAGTAGGGAGTAGCGAAAGCAAGCGGTTTCCCGGTCATATGCTGACTACTCACTACTGCCTGCTCACTATTCCCTAGCTGTTTGATCCCAGGCTTTGATGGCGCATACTTTTCGTCCGAATCAAAGGATGCGCTATGGGCCAGGTTCTTCATGGGAGCGCCACGACGACAGAGGCGATCCGTCGAGCGATACAGCAT
>NZ_JAMYSN010000033.1:0-52094 GCF_040321955.1 Mesorhizobium sp. M0217
GGACGACCTGCGCGAGCACAAGAAGCTCGCTCTGCGCCAAGCCGCATGACCAGCATCATGGCCGCCCCATTTTGCAGAACTTGACGCACACAACCGAAGGCGACAGAGGCGGTCGGTCCGTCCTGACGCAACCTCCTATCGACAGTAGGAGGTCTAGCTTCACGCGAGACGACCCCCTCTGGCCTGCCGGCCATCTCCCCCTCGAGGGGGGAGATCGGCAGCTCACCCTGCTTTCTTCCCCCGCTTGCCCTTGGCACGCGCCTCGACCACTCTTTCCACCTCGCGCTTCAGTTCGTCCTTGACCTCCTGCGTCTCGGCCATCAGCGTGTCGATCTTCATGAAATCGAGCACGCGGTATTTCGACACTGGCGGGCGGATCAATATGTCTGGTGGGCGCTGGTTCAGCTTGTGGGCGATGATCGACTGCATCATCAATTGCGTCGCGCCGTACATCAGGTCGACCGTGGTCGGGTGCTTGCGCTCGGCCTCGCTCGGCGCGCCGACGACGTCGATGGCGATGATGATGTCGGCGTCGTTTTCGATGAGGTCGAACGGCACCGGATTGTAGATGCCGCCGTCGATCAGCACGCGGTCGTCGCGCGTCACCGGGCGGAACACGGCGGGAATGGCAGCCGAGGCGGCGAGCGCCGAATGCAGGTCGCCCTCGTCGAAGACGGCCAGCTTGTGACCGAAATAGTCCGTCGCCGTCACCTTCAGCGGGATTTTCAGCTCGGCGAAGGTTTCCGGGATGGCTTCCGGCAGGAACGCCTTCAAGATGCGCTCTATGTTGAACTGGCTGACTCGGATGCCGCCCTGCATCGCCTCGGCGATGGTGCCGGGACGCGAGCGCCACATGCGCGCCGCCACCTCGGCGCGGCGGCCGAGGATCGAGCGGGCGTAGTCCTCGATGTCCTTGCCGCTCATGCCCGAGGCCATGCCGGCGCCCATGATGGCGCCGATCGAGGAGCCGGCGATGGCCACGGGCTTGATGCCGAGCTCGTCCAGCGCCTCGACGATGTGGATATGGGCGAGGCCGCGCGCGCCGCCGCCGCCAAAGGCGATACCGAAAGTCGGACCTGTCATTTGGCCTCCAGCTTCGGCCCGATGCTCATGATCGCGGGCGCCGGCGTCAGCAGCTTCTTCGCCGCTGCCTTGACCTGATCGAGCGTCACGCCGTTGATGAGCGCCGCGCGGCGCTGCACGTAGTCGATGCCGAGATTGTCGAGCTGCAATTCCACCAGGGTCGCGGCAATGGCGCTGGAAGAATCCAGATTGCTGATAGCATAGGAGCCGACCATGTATTTCTTGGTCGCGTCCAGCTCGGCCTCGGTCGGCCCCTCCTGCGCCATCTTCTTGACCACCTCCTTGACGATGCCGAGCGTCTCGGCGGCGCGGTCGGAACGCGTCGCCGTGGTGATGATCAGCGCATTGGAATGCTGGTGGTCGACCAGGTTGGAATCGACGGAGTAGGCCAAGCCGCGCTTTTCCCGCACCTCGTCATAGAGGCGCGAGGTGAAGGTGCCGCCGCCGAGAATCTGGTTCATCAGCACCGCAGGGAAGAAATCCGGCGCATCGCGCTTCACACCGGGATAGGCAAACTGCAGCGAGGTCTGCGGCAGGTCGTAGTCGACCTCGAGCTGCTGGCCGAGCTTCAGCTCGGTATCGGCAACCGGTTGCAGCACCTGCTTTTCCGGCAGATCGCCGAAGACCTCGTCGAGCTTCCGTTTCAGCGTCGCGGCATCTATGTCGCCGACCACCGCAACATGCAGGCCGCTGCGGGCGAAATTGGCCTTGTGGAAGGCAGCCAGATCCGCCGCCGTGATGGTGGCGATGCTGTCCTTGGTGCCCTGGTCGGGCCTGGAATACGGATGTTCGCCATAGATGGCGCGCAGCCATTTGGTTTGCGCGACGGTGTTGGGGTCACGCTCATTGGCGATGATGCCGGACAGGATCTGGGCGCGGATGCGGTCGATCGGCGCCTGGTCGAAGCGCGGGCTGGTGACCGCCAGCCTGAGCAGGTCGAAGGCCGCATCCTTCTGCTCGGCCAGCATCCGCATCGCGCCATAGGTGCCGTCGCGCGCCGCTTCGAAGCCCATCTCTGCGCCGGCATCGTCAAGCTTGATCTGGAAGGCCTCGCTGTCGAGGTCGCCGGCGCCCTCGTCGAACAGGCCGGTCATCAGATTGACCAACCCTTCCCGCCCCGCCGGATCCTGCGTCGAGCCGCCATCGAAGACGAAGCGGATGGCGATGATCGGAATGGAGTGGTCCTCGACCAGCCAGGCATTGACGCCCTTTGACGAGGTCACCGGTTGGATGTCCATCGCGTGCGCGGCAAGCGCCGGCAGGATGAGGAAGAAGATGCCGAGGAACAGTGTGGCGAGGGCGTGGAGAACCGCGATGCGCCTATGAGTAATCGCATAAGGCCATTGATCGCCAAGGTCAGCTCCGCCCCTCATCGCGCTGCCGGGCACTTCTCCCCGTATAGTGACGGGGAGAAGGGGTCTCGCCGCGACGCTGGCGCTCTTCTTACGACGCTGATGGTTGGCGAAATCGACGATGACAGCGCCCCTCTCCCCGTCACTATAGGGGGAGAGGATGCCGGCAGGCAGGTGAGGGGCAGCGCTAACGCTCAATCTCGTCATCATCAATTCCCCGCCTGTTGCTGCGGCAAGAGATAGCCGGTCGTCGTACGATCGAGCAGCAGATAGCGTGCGGCGACCGCCTTGATCTCATCGGCGGTGACCTTGCGAATGCGGTCCGGCCATTCCTCGATATCCCTGACGTTGCCGCCGGTGGCGAGCTCGGCGCCGTAGAGATTGGCCATCTCGTCCTGCTTGTCGCGGGCGAAGATCATGGCCCTGATATAGCGGGCCTTGGCCTTCTCCAGCTCATCGGCGGTGACGCCGTCCTTGACGATGCGGGCGATCTCGGCGTCGACGGCCGCCTCGACGTCGCTCAGCTTGGCGTCGCCGCGCGGCGCGCCATAGACGGTGAAATTGGTGGCGTCGAGCATCGTACCCTGGAAGAAGGCGCCGGTCGCCGATGCGATGCCTTGCTTGACCACGAGTTGCTGGTAGAGCCGGCTGCGGCTGCCGCCGCCAAGGATCTCTCCCAGCAGGTCGAGCGCCTCGGCCTCGCCGGGTTTTGCCGTGTGGTAGGACGGAACCACCCATTGCGTCGAAAAGCTCGGCACCGAAACGCGCCCATCGGTGAGCGTCACCGTGCGCTTGGTGTTCTGCTCCGGCTCGACCGGGCGGATGCGCGGGGGCAGGTCGGGACCGCGCGCGACCTTGCCATAGGTTTTTTCGGCCAGCGCCTTCACGACCTCCGGCTCGACATCGCCGGCCACGATCAGCACCGCATTGTTGGGGCGGTAGTATTTGTCATAGAAGGCAACCGCATCGGTGCGGTTCAACTGCTCCATCTCCTGCATCCAGCCGATCACCGGAATGCGGTAGGGCTGGTTCTGCCAGAGCGTCGCGTCGACCTCTTCGTCGAGCACCGCCTGCGGATTGCTGTCGATGCGCGCGCGGCGCTCTTCCAGGATCACGTCGCGCTCGGTCTTGATGACCTCGTCGGTCAAGATGAGGTTGCGCATGCGATCGGCCTCGAAGCTCATCATCTCACCAAGTGCCGAGGGCGCCACCGTCTCGTGGAAGGCAGTGTAGTCATATGAGGTGAAGGCGTTGTTGGAGCCGCCGATGGCCGATATGGCGCGGTCGAACTCGCCCGCGGCGTGGTTGGTCGTGGCCTTGAACATCAGGTGTTCGAAGAAGTGCGCTATGCCGGACTTGCCTGGCGGCTCGTCGGCGCTGCCGATCTTGTACCACACCATATGGGTGACGATGGGGGCGCGATGATCGGGAATGACCACCACCTCCATGCCATTGTCGAGCAGGAAGTTGGCCACCTTGCCATCATCCGCGGCCAGGGCCGGGCCGGCCATGGTCAGCGCGGTGGCGAGCAAGGCTCTCCGCAGCCATTCAGTATGAAATGTCATCGATGGCTCCGGTTGTTATCGCGCGACGATAGGCAAGGTTAGCCGGGGAGGCAAAGTGAATTGTGTGTCATTTTGAAGGCGCCGGTCGCCCCACCCTTACGCAAGCTCGACGAACCGGATCACCGTCTCGCCGTAGTTTCGTTCATCAACCACCGAGAATTCCGGCCCAATCTCGAAGGGCGCCGAGGCGGCTTCCTCGACCACGCAGAGCGCGCCGGGCAGCAACCAGCCGCCATCCCTGGCCGAGCGCAGGGCGCGCTCGCCAAGGCCCTTGCCATAGGGCGGATCGGCGAAGACCAGGCCGAATGCCGCAAGCGTACCGGCCTCACCCAGGGCGGTCGCGTCGCGGCGGAAGATCTTGGTGCGGCCGGTAAGGCCAAAAGCTTCGACATTGGTGCGGATCAGGCCGCGCCCTTCGGCCGATTCTTCGATAAAGACGCCATAGGAAGCGCCGCGCGACAGCGCTTCGAGGCCGAGAGCGCCGGTGCCGGCGAAAAGGTCGAGCACACGCGCGCCGTCGAGCTTGTCGGCAAAGCGGTGCGCCAACACGTTGAAGACGGCCTCGCGGGCGCGGTCGGTCGTCGGGCGGATGGCATGGTCGCGCGGCGTCGCCAGCGGACGCCCGCGAAATTGGCCGCCGACGATTCTCATTTATGCCCGGGTCTCATTTTAAGGCCGGATCTCATTTAAGTCCCGGCATCATCTGGTCCTCGGGCCCTTGGGACCGTTGCGTGGCCGCTCGCCGCCCCGACCGCCATCCGGACGCTCGCCACCCGGCTTGCCGAACGGCTTGGCTCCGCCCGGCTTGCCATAGGACGGCTTGCCATAGGACGGCTTGAACGACGCCTTGCGCGCCTTGGCCTCGGCCGCCTTGGCGGCATCGGCTTCCGCCCTGCCCTTGCCGATCGGACGCGCGCCCGGCGCCATCCAGACATTAGCCTTGCGCTGGCCCGGCGGATCGATCGGCCGCTGCTCGCGCTCGGGCTTCTTGCCGCCGCGCGGTTTGTCACCAAAGGCGCCGCGCGGCTTGTCGCCGAAGCCTCCACGGGGCTTGTCGCCAAAATCGCCGCGCGGCTTTTCGCGAAACTCGCTGCGCGGCTTGTCCGAAAACTCGCTGCGCTCGGGTCTCGGGCCGCGTTCGCCAAAGCTCTTTTCCGGCCTCGCGCCCCTTTCGGGACTGGTCGACAGCTTGCCGAGCGCTTCGTCGCGGCTGCCTTCGCGGCGCTTGCGGTTCTTGATCAGACCGCCCTCGCCGATCGGCCGATGGTCACCCTCGCGGGTGACTTTCGGCCGTTCCGGCTCCGCGTCACGCTCTCGCCGCACCGGCTGGTTGGAAAACGGCTTGATGATCTCGGCGTCGAAATTGGCGCCGGATTCCTCGACCAGTCGCTCGCCGAGCTGGTCGCGCAAGACGCGGCCCTTGATCTCCAGCACATGGCCTTCGGCGAGATCGTCGAGCTGGAACGGTCCGTAGGAGATACGGATCAGCCGCGTCACGTCGAGGCCGAGCGATCCAAGGATGTTCTTCACTTCGCGGTTCTTGCCTTCGCGCAGGCCGATCGTCAGCCACGCGTTGGTGCCTTGTTCACGATCGAGCGTCGCTTCGATGGCGCCGTAGAAGACGCCGTCGACGGCAATGCCTTCACGCAGGCCTGCGAGCATGCTTTCCTCGACCTTGCCATGAACGCGCACGCGGTAACGGCGCAGCCAGCCAGTGGCAGGCAGTTCGAGCACGCGCGACAGACCGCCATCGTTGGTGAGCAGCAGCAGGCCTTCGGTGTTGATGTCGAGGCGGCCGATGGTCATCAGCCGTGGCAATTCGGCCGGCAGCACGTCGAACACGGTCTTGCGGCCCTCGGGGTCGCGGTTGGTGGTAACGACGCCGGCCGGCTTGTGAAACAGGAACAAGCGGGTGCGCTCGATCGGCGGGATCTCCATGCCGTCGAGATGGATGATGTCGCCCGGCATGACGTTGAAGGCCGGCGAGGTCAAAGCCCGGTTGTTGACCTTGACACGGCCCGCCGCGATCAGGTCTTCGGCGTCGCGGCGCGACGCCAGGCCGGCGCGGGCCAACCGCTTGGCGATACGCTCGCCGGCTTCTTCCGCATCTGCCGGACGCGGGCGCGGCTTGAAGGCGCCGCCAGATGCTTGCGGCCGGTCACCACCGAAATCGCGCTTGGGGCGATCGCTGAAGTCACGCTTGGGACGATCTCCGGCGTCGCGCTGCGGGCGATCGCCAAAATCGCGCTTTGGCCGGTCAAAACGCTTTTCGCCCTCGGCGGAAGCAGGCCGATCGCCACGCGGTGCGTAGGGCTTGCGCGGCCCTTCACGCTTTTCGAAAGGCTTGCCGTCGGGACGCGGCCCCTTGCTGAATGGCCGATCGCCGCCCTTGAAATCGCGCTTTGGCCGCTCGCCATCGGCCGCAACCGGCCGATCGCCGCGCGGTGCATAAGGCTTGCGCGGCCCCTCGCGCTTTTGATACGGCTTGCGTTCACCCTCGGCCGCCATAGGGCGATCCCCACGCGGCGCATAGGGTTTGCGCGGCCCTTCGCGCTTTTCATACGGCTTGCGCTCGCCTTCGGCTGCCATCGGCCGGTCACCGCGTGGTGCATATGGCTTGCGCGGTCCCTCGCGCTTTTCGAAAGGCTTGCCTTCGGAACGCGGACCTTTGCTGAATGGCCGGTCGCCACTTTTGAAATCGCGCTTGGGCCGCTCGCCCTCAGCCGCTGCGGGCCGGGCGCCTCGCGGTGAATAGGGTTTCTTGGCCCCGAAGGAGGGTTTGCCGCTTTTGCCGGCGGCGCCATCGCGGCGCGGCCCCGCGGCTCCAGGGCCGCTTTTGCCCGGGCCTTTGTGGCGCGGAGATTTCTTGTCGTTGTCGTCCATGTGGCCTTTGCCTTGTTGCGCTGCTACAGCGTGGCGCATCCTTTCGGACGCGCAAAGGACGCTATAGCACTTTGATTTGGCGCATGATCATTTCCGAAAATCTGTTCCGATATTCGGGTTGACGCGCTCCATAACAGGATCACCGCCAAGTGGCGAGGAGATAATCGGAATGGAAACCGCTTGAAGCGGCCGGATTTCATGGCGCTGGCGCTGAAAGAGGCGCAAGCCGCCGCCTTGCGCGGAGAAGTTCCGGTTGGCGCCGTCATCGCCAGCGGCGACGCGGTGGTGGCATCCGCCGGTAACCGCACCCGCGAACTTGCCGATCCGACGGCGCATGCCGAAATGCTGGCGATCCGCGCGGCCTGCCAAACGCTCTCCAGCGAGCGGCTGACCGGCCACGACCTCTATGTGACGCTGGAACCCTGCGCCATGTGCGCCGGCGCCATTTCCTTCGCCAGGCTGCGCCGGCTCTATTTCGGCGCGGCCGACGAGAAGGGCGGCGCGGTGGTCAACGGCGTGCGCTTCTTCGCTTCGCCGACCTGCCACCATACGCCCGACATCTATCCGGGCATGGCCGAGGCCGACGCGGCGCTGCTGCTCAGGGAATTCTTTCGGGAAAGACGCGAAACGTAGAGCCTTCAGCTACCGAAGGCGACGGTTCCTACCAGGAGGGCAGCCAGTCGAAGAGCCCGCCGCTCTTGCCCTTGGCGGCCGCTTCCTTCTTGAGGCGGCGTTCCTTCTTGTATTCATCCTCGCCGAGTTCGCCCTGCGGCGCCGTGTCGGAGGCAGCCCGATAGGCCAGAGGCGGCTCGCTCAGATATCTGCGAGTGTTGGGATCGCCCTGCTTTTGCTCTGCGGTGCGGCGCTGGATCTCGGCGGCGCGGCCCTTGTCTGAATCCTTCGGCGACCAGGCCGGCGGGTGGCTGGAGCCCGAATCCGCCAGCGCCTTCTTCACGGAAGCCGGATCGGTCTGCACGTCATCGACGATCCCCGACTGATAGGACGGGTCGTCCTGGTGGGCAGTGGCGTCGGCACGCAGGCGGGCGCGGCGCTGCTCGGGCGATTCGGGCCAATCGGTGCTCGCCGTCTCGATGCTTTCCTGCGGCGGCGGCAGCACTTCCTTCTGCCCCGGCGCCGGCTTTACCAGCTCCGGACGCGGCCTGTAGTCGATCTGTTCCTTGTGCTTGGGCGTGATCGCGAAGGCGCCGGAAAGGTCTCCGGCAAGCTGCTCGCCAGCCGTCTTGTCGGTGCCGTAGGTAGGCGAGCCCATGCAACCGGACAGAGCGAGGCCGGACGCGACAAGCGGCGCCAGCAGCGCAACGCGCACGGAAGTTCTGTCGATCATGCCAAAAAGTCCCACTCTAGACAGCCTCTCGATCGTCACCGGCCAAAGGCCCGGTCCCCATCGTCCACGCTCTTGCGACGGAATTCCGGCGACAATTTGTCTTCCGGAGTTTCGCGTGTTTATCTCAACCACTCGTTAAGGGCAACGCGCGGGCGGTTTTCGCCCACGCGGCATGGCATTTGTGCACCGGCTTATGAGCAGTCACAAACGTCCCAGAGCCTTGAGTTCATGCAGGACGGCGGCATCGCGGGCAGACACGTCGGGGAATTCCACGTCCTGCCCGACATCGGCGGTATAGCGCCACGAACGCGCGCATTTGACCAAGCCGCGGTCCTCGGCCTTTTCGACCACCACCGCGACACCTTTGACATCGTCGAGCGCAAAGGCGCCTTCCGGCGCCTTGCCATGGGCGATGACGAGATCGCTGGTGATCGCCATCTCGGCCATGTCGACATCGGCGATCGCGGCTTCAAGCGTGGCATCGTCGAGGCTCACGACCGGCACGGCTTCCAGCGAGGCACCGATGACCTTCTGAGCGCGTGCGATCTCGAGCGCGCCGGTGACGACACGGCGGACCTGCCGCACCTTGCGCCATTTTTCCGCCAGTGCCTCGTTCTTCCAGTCGGCCGGAATCTCGGGGAACTGGTCGAGATGCAGCGAGACAGCATCCGGATGACGGTCGAGCCAGGCTTCTTCCGTGGTGAAGGGCAGCATCGGGGCCAGCCATTTCACCAGGCAGTCGAAGAGGTGGCGCACCACTTGTACCGAGGCCTTGCGCTTCACGCTGGCGGGTCCTTCGCAATAGAGCGCGTCCTTCCTGATGTCGAAATAGAAGGCCGACAGCTCGACCACCATGAAGTCGAGCAAAGTGCGGGTGATGCGTTTGAACTCGAACGCGTCGTAGCCCGAGCGCACGACCTCATCGAGCTCGGCCAGCCGATGCAGCATCAGCCGCTCCAGTTCCGGCATCTTGTCCAGCGGCACCTCCTCGCCATCATCATGGGCGAGCGTGCCCAGCATCCAGCGGATGGTGTTGCGAAGCTTGCGGTAGGCGTCGATGTTGGTCTGCAGCACGTTCTTGCCGAGACGCTGGTCTTCCCAATAATCCGTCGTCACCACCCATAGCCGCAGAATGTCGGCGCCGGACTGCTTGATGACGTCTTGCGGCACGACGGTGTTGCCGAGCGATTTCGACATCTTTCGCCCCTCCTCATCCATGGTGAAGCCATGGGTGACGACGGTGTCGTAAGGTGCCCTGCCCCTGGTGCCGCAGCTTTCGAGCAGCGAGGAGTGGAACCAGCCGCGGTGCTGGTCGGAACCTTCGAGATAGACGTCGGCCGGCCATTTCAGGTCCGGACGGTCTTCCAGCGTGAAGACATGCGTCGAGCCCGAATCGAACCAGACGTCAACGATGTCCATCACCTGCTTCCATTTGGAGGCATCGTGATTGCCGAGGAAACGCTCCTTGGCGCCGGCAGCGAACCAGGCGTCGGCGCCTTCCTTCTCGAAAGCGTCCATGATGCGCTGGTTGACGGCTTCGTCCTTCAGCACGTTGCCGTCCTCGTCGGCAAAGACGGCGATCGGCACGCCCCAGGCGCGCTGGCGCGACAAGACCCAATCCGGGCGTTCCTCGATCATGGCGCGGATACGGTTCTGGCCGGCCGCCGGCACGAAGCGTGTGTCGTCGATCGCCTTCAGCGCACGGCTGCGCAACGTCGTGCCGTCGCCGAGGTCCTTGTCCATATAGACGAACCATTGCGGCGTGTTGCGGAAGATGATCGGCTTCTTCGACCGCCAGGAATGCGGGTAGGAATGCTTCAGCCGGCCGCGCGCGAACAGCGCGTTGCGCTTGATCAGTTCGTCGATGACCGCCTGATTGGCATTGCCCTTCTTGCCGTTATCGTCGATGACACGCGCGGCGCCACCTTCGCGATCCGGGCCAAAACCCGGCGCGTCCCTGGTGAAGAAGCCGGCATCATCTACAGTGAAGGGGATGGCAGGGTCGATGCCACGTGCGCGCAAATCCGATGCCGCATCCATCCAGGCATCAAAGTCCTCGCGGCCATGGCCGGGCGCGGTGTGGACGAAACCGGTACCGGCATCGTCGGTGACATGGTCCCCGGCAAGCATGGGTACGGCGAATTCGTAACCACCGCCGAGACCTTTGAAGGGATGTGAAAGTGTAAGGCTTCCAAGCTCTTCGACCGAAACGCTGCGAAGCCGATTCAAGGTGACCTTGGCCTTGGCCGAGGAGTCTTCGGCAAGCGCATCTGCAAAGATCAGCTTCTCACCGGGCTGTGGACCGAACGAATTTTCGGCTGCGGTAACTTCATAAAGGCCGTAGCCGATCCGTGACGAATAATTGACGGCACGGTTGCCGGGGATCGTCCACGGGGTTGTCGTCCAGATGACGACGTGGGCGTTGTCCAAAAGTGCAACGCTTTCCGGAACGCGCATGGACGGTGCAGCGTCTGATACAAAGTGCTCAACGCTCCAAAATCCTGACACAACTGGAAACTTCACCCAGATCGTGTCGGACTCATAGTCCTGGTATTCGATCTCGGCCTCGGCCAGTGCGGTGCGCTCGACGACGCTCCACATTACCGGCTTGGAGCCGCGATAGAGCTGGCCCGACATGGCGAACTTCAACAACTCCCCGGCGATGCGCGACTCCGAGTGGAAAGCCATTGTCGTATAGGGGTTCTTGAAATCGCCGACGACGCCGAGCCGCTGGAACTCGCCGCCCTGCACCGTGATCCAGTTCGCGGCGAAGTCGCGGCATTCCTTGCGAAACTCGTTGACCGGCACCTCGTCCTTGTTCTTGCCCTTGGCGCGGTACTGTTCCTCGATCTTCCATTCGATCGGCAGGCCATGGCAGTCCCAACCCGGCACATAATTGGCGTCATAGCCGCGCATCTGGAACGAACGGGTGATGACGTCCTTGAGGATCTTGTTCAGCGCATGGCCGATATGGATGTTGCCATTGGCGTAGGGCGGGCCGTCATGCAGCACGTATTTTTCGCGGCCGGCCGCGTCCTCGCGCAGCTTGCGGTAGAGATCCATGTCCTGCCAGCGCTTGACCAGCTGCGGTTCTTTTTCAGGCAAGCCGGCGCGCATCGGGAAATCCGTCTGCGGCAGGTAAAGCGTCTTGGAATAGTCGATCGTTTCAACAGTGTCGGTCATTGGTCTGCCATGTGCATTGCCCGGCGGGCGTAAAAGCTCGGGCGTGAACTATCATGATTGGAAAAGCGCGAGGGGGCGCGCAAAACTCCCGGCGGCTCCGGCGGCGCTCAGGCCGCCCGGAACACCGGGCCTGTAATTCGTATCGTCAGCGCGCGAAGGCGTGAAAAGCTCGTCATTGCCGGGCTTTTAGCCGAGAAAGCCGCAGGAATAAAGCGTCTCTTGTTCGATTCACTTACATCGCGAAGTCGAAGCGATAGGTGGTCGAGACGCCGACCGTGAACTGGTTACGGTCGCCGCGCTCCTTGACCAGGCTGGAATCGGCAGCCGGGCCCATCAGGCGCGCATATTCGCCGAACAGGCTGGCGGTCATCGGATCGGTCACCTTCCAGGTGATGGCGCCACCAAGGCCGGTCGATTTCAGGCCGCCGCCAGGATGGTATTCGCTCAGGCCCGAGGCCGCAGCCTCCTTGGCGTTGACACCATAATAAGAGTCGAAATAGCCCGACGAGGCAAAGGACACGCGTGGTCCGCCCGAAATTCTGACAGTCGGCGTCACGTCGTAGAAAGCATCGGCGGCGATGTCGGCGACAAAGCCATCATGGGCACGAATGCCATGGCGCAGTTCGGCGCGGGCGCGCAGCCAGTCCGTCGGATAGATTTCGAAGAAGCCGCCGACCTCACCGCCCCAGCGCACCGGGTCGAGGCCCTTGAGCTCATCCTTGCTGTCGCGGGAAAACAGGAATTTTCCGGTCAGGCCGGCGCGGACGCCGCCATCGTCGACCAGCGCCAGCGAGATGTTGTCGTTGCGCGAGGTAAAGCGCGCGGCCGGGCCGGCCTTGCCCAGCGAGATGATCGGCGATGCGCTGAGCAGATAGCTGTTGGAGCCCTCGAATTTCGGCGCGACCATGCCGGTGGCGCCAAGCGTCAGGTACCAGTCGCCGGACATCCAGCCGAAGGCACCCTCGCCCGCATTGGCGGTGGACACAGTGAGCAGCGCCGAGGCGAGAAACAGCGGAATCGTCCAGACAATACGCATCACCACCCCATACGCGAAACAAAACGGAGAGAACACCCGGCAGCCAAAGCCATGGCGCCGGTTCGGTAAAATTTGACTTAAAATCTACAGCAGTGGCGGCAACTGCGACCCTGTTTTTTGCGCTGTGGCCCATTTGAACAGGGCGCCGCCGGGCCTGTGGCGAGTTGACAGAAATAGCGAGGTTGCCTAAATTCGCGTTAGTGCAGACTAACATGAACAGATGGACAGCGCTTGGCGACCCGACCAGGCGGACGATCTTCGAACTGCTGGTCGAACAACCCTGTTCGGTCGGGGAATTGGCTCGTGCGCTTCCTGTCACCCGGCCGGCGGTCTCGCAGCACCTGAAGGTGCTCAAGGACGCCGGCCTCGTGGCCAACACACGGCTAGGCAAGCAACGCATCTACCGGGTCGAACCGGAAGGCTTGGCCAGCCTGCGCGCCGAACTCGACCGGTTCTGGAGCAAGACCTTGGCGGCCTACAAAGTGGTCGTCGAACAGCCCTTGAAGGAGCAGGAATGAGCACACATCAACCGCCCGTGAGGCACTCCATCCTTGTCGAGGCTCCGATCGCACATGCCTTCAAGGTCTTCACCGAGGACTTCGGCAGTTTCAAACCCAAAGAGCATAACCTGCTTGCGGTGCCGATCGCGGAGACGATCTTCGAACCCCGCGTTGGCGGTCACGTCTACGACCGCGGTGTGGATGGCAGCGAGTGCCGCTGGGCACGGGTGCTGGCCTACGAGCCGCCGAACCGACTGCTTCTGAGTTGGGATATCAGCCCTCAATGGCAGATCGAGACCAATCCGGACAGGACCAGCGAGTGGGAAGTCCGGTTTACGGCGGAGACGAATAGCCGGACCCGCGTCGAGATCGAGCATCGCAATCTCGAACGTCATGGCGAAGGCTGGGAAGGCGTGCGCTTTGGGATTGACGGTGATCGAGGCTGGCCGCTGTATCTCAGGCGATTCCAAGATCTTTTTGCCAGCAAGGTGACCTGAAGGAGCACAATTATGGAACCCTATTGGCTAAGCATCCTCGGTGTACTGATCCTCTGTCTTTTGTCAGTCGCGCTGGCGGTTTACTCGGGTTCGTCCAAGGGATTTGCCGGAGCGCTTTCCGGTCCGGTGATCCCGGCCGACGACGCCAATCTCCTCTACAGGATCGACCGCATGCATATGAACTCGGTCGAGGCGCTGGCGCCTTTTGTCGTCCCGGCGGTGCTGGCCATGATGGTTGGCGTTGGGTCGGCCACGTTGGCGACCATTGTCTGGGTTCATGTGGCGATACGCCTGCTTCACCTGGGGGTTTACCTACGCGGCGGCAATGCCGCCAAGGGTGGCAGTGTCAGAACGATCGTCTACGTCTCTGGAGCGATCGTCACGCTTGTCCTCGTCCTTGTGACTGGGTGGGCTGCCATAAATTGACACGTACGCGCGAACCTCAAGCCACCGACGCTTTGTTTGTTTGCTAGCCGTCGCCATCGGCTGGACGTCCGCTACAGCCGGGGCTAACCTCCCGGCAAGGTGCCAGGCGATTTCGAGGAGATGCAGCCATGACCCTGCACGGTGATACCCTGAAAGATGCGATCGGCCGGACACGGGACAAATGGGGGTGGTTCGTCGCGCTCGGCGTGCTGCTGCTCATCTTCGGCGGCATTGCCTTCGGCAATCTGTTCATCGCCACCGTCGCCTCGGTCTATGTCGTGGGCTGGCTGATGCTGATGGCCGGCATCATCGAGATCGTGCATGCCTTCGGCGTGAAGACCTGGAGTCGCTTCTTCTATTGGCTGCTCAGCGGCCTACTTTATGCCGTTGCCGGTTTCTTTGCCTTCGACAATCCGCTGCTGGCCTCGACGGTGCTGACCTTGCTGCTGGCGGTGGCGCTGGTCGCTTCAGGCGCGCTCAGGGCCTGGGTCGGCTATAGCCACCGACCGGAAAAGGGCTGGGGCTGGGTCGTCGCGGCGGGCCTGATCAGCGTGCTGGCGGGGCTGACCATCGCCATGGGCTGGCCGGTCAACAGCCTGTGGGTGCTCGGCCTGTTCCTGGCCATCGACCTGATCTTCCAGGGCTGGAGCTTCATCGCTCTCGGACTGGCGTTGAAGAAGTAGGGGCTTGAAGAGGTAAGCGGCCGGAAGGCTCAAAAAGCGATGGCGCCGTCCAGATCCGAAAGCGGCCTGACGCCGGCCAGCAGCGCGCGCGCCTCCGCCTCGTCGCGCTTCATTTGTGCCACCAGCCCATCGAGCCCATCGAACTTCACCTCGGGGCGCAAAAAGCCGAAGAACGATACGTCGCAGATCTCACCATAGAGATCGCCGGCAAAGTCGAAGACGAAGGTTTCGAGCAGCGGCGCGCCATTGTCGTCGACAGTCGGGCGACGCCCGAAGCTGGCGACACCATCATAGAGCGTGCCGTCGGCGCGGCGAAAGCGGACGGCATAAATCCCTTCCTTCAGAGTCGTTTCCGGCGAAAGCCTCATGTTGGCTGTCGGGAAGCCGAGCGTGCGGCCGAGCTGCTGGCCGCCGATCACTTCGCTTTCGACGGTGAAGCGGTAGCCGAGCAGGCCTGCGGCCTCGGCGACCTCTCCCTCGCAGAGCAGCTCGCGGATACGGCTCGACGACACGACCTCGGCGCCCTCGTCGCGAAAGGCGTCGACCAGGGTGACGCCGAAACCATGGCGCTCGCCTGCCGCCATCAGAAACGCAGGACCGCCCTGCCGGTCCTTGCCGAAGTGGAAATCGAAGCCGGTCACGGCATGGGTGATGCCGAGGTTCGACTCCAGTACATCGGTCACGAAAGCCTCGGCCGACAGGCCGGCAAAGGCGCGCGTGAACGGCTGTTCGACGAGTGCGGCAAAGCCCAGATGCGACAACAGCCGCGCCTTCATCGGCGGCGGCGTCAACACGAACAGCGGCATATCCGGCCTGAACACCTTGCGCGGATGCGGGTCGAAGGTCAGCACCAGCGCCGGCACGCCGCGCCGCCCGGCTTCGGCAAGCGCGCGATCGAGCACCGCCTGGTGGCCGCGATGGACGCCGTCGAAATTGCCGATCGCCACCACGCCGCCGCGCAAATGCGGCGGCAGCGGCGCGGTTGCTGAAATGTGTTCGAAAGCTGCGCTCATGCAGCAACCCTACCGCAGTCTCGGAATGACGGCGACCGGCCGGTAGCCGTGCTTTTGCAGAAAGGCTGCAAGCCTGGCGGGGTCCGGCTGCATGGGATCGCCATAGTCGCGCGCGTGAATGCCGCCCGAGACGTAAAGCACGTCGATGCCGTTGTCGGCGGCGCCCTTGACGTCGGTCATCATGCCGTCGCCGATGGCCAGCACCTCGGTGCGCGCGACGTCTCGGCCGAGAAGCACGGCAACCTCCCGCAGCGCTACGTCATAGACCGGCGCATAGGGTTTTCCGGCGATCAGCGTGCGGCCGCCAAGCTGGGCATAGTCGCGCGCCAAGGCGCCGGCGCACCAGATCATGCGCTCGCCGCGTTCGACCACGATGTCGGGATTGGCGCAGATGAAAGGCAGGTTCCTGGCGCGCAGCCGGCGCAGCATATCGGCGTAGTCCTCAGGCGTTTCCACCTCGTCATCGAACAGCCCGGTGCAGACCACGCCGGAAGCCTCGAACTCCTCGACGAGCTCGACGTCGAGACCGTCATAGAGGGTGAAATCGCGGTCGGCGCCGATATGGAAGATTTTTCGTGGACCTTCGGCGATAAGGTCGCGGGTCACATCGCCTGAGGTGACGACGCGATCGTAGGCGGCGGCGGGAACGCCGATCGCATTCATCTGCGCCACCACATCGGCATTGCGGCGCGGCGAGTTGGTGATCAGGACGACCGGGACCTTCGCCGCACGCGCGGCGGCAAGCGCTTCGGCAGCCGCCGGAAAATGCCATTCGCCATTGTGGATCACGCCCCAGACATCGCACAGGATGGCCGAGTAGGCGCCCGACAAATCCGCGAGCGAGCCGATGATGTCAGGCGAATCCGCCATGCCGTTTTCCTGCTGTGACGATCATTGCGAGAGCTGCAGCCGACGGTCCGCCGCAACCGGCCCCGCATTAACCGAAGCGTTTCATCCTGTCACCAGCTTTTCGGCACTTGCGAGGCTGTTGCGCAACGGGCTGATCGAAGGTTGCAACAGGCAGGAACCACCCTTCTCCGAGCTTCGGTCGATCGAAACAATGTCGCACCGCTGATCACCAGGGCCGAGTGGTTAACGAGCCTTGAAAAGATGGCCCTATGTTGAACGCAGTTCAGCAACCTGAAATTTAACGATTTTGTGGGCATCTTCGGACCGATATTGGGGTCCTGGCAGGGGTGCTGAAGGCATGATCCGCAGATTTCTGAACGACAGACGCGGCAACTATGCCTTGATGACAGTGATCACCATGGTGCCCTTGATGGGCGCGCTGGCGCTTGCCATCGACTACACCGACCTCCTGCGTCAAAAGCAGAACATGCTGAATGCGCTGGATGCCGCCGGGATCGCCACAGCGCAGCAGATCGTCGCCGGGGCGACCGACGCTGCGGCCAAGACCTATGCCAAAGTTTTTTTCGAGGGCAATCTCGGCCGCGTCAAAGCAACCAACACGGCGCTGACCGTGACACTGCCCAACAACAACACAGGCGGCGGCACGCTGAAGCTGTGCGCCACTTTGACGTTCCACCCTTATTTCCTGCCGGCAGCGGCCATGATGATCGGAAGAACCGCCGCCGACGTCACAACGTCGGCATGCTCGGAGATCCGTCTGAAGAACACGCTGGAAGTGGCGCTGGTGCTCGACAACTCCGGCTCGATGGACCAACTGGGGCATGGGTCCAACGAGGTGCGGTTCACCTTGCTCAAGAAAGCCGCCAAGCAGCTGGTCGATCAGCTGGCCGCCCAAGCGCAACAGATGAGGCAGGTCACCAGACCGGTGCAGTTCAGCCTCGTCCCCTTTGCAGCCTCCGTCAATGTCGGCCCGACAAATGCCGACGCACCGTGGATGGACACGACAGGCGTTTCGCCCCTCGACCAGGAGAACCTCGATTGGTCGACGCTTACCTCGGCTAACTCCCCAAACCAGTACGCACAAAAGTCCGGCAACTACTATTATGCGAAAGGCTCGGCCTGGGATGCGACGCAGCTGAACCAGGTGCTGACGCGCTTCTCGATCTACAAATGGATGAAGCGCATTTCATCGTGCAAAACCTCAAACGGCGTCTGCACGTCCAATATAGTTTACGCACCGATTGCGACCTGGGGCGGCTGCGTCGAATCGCGTCCCTATCCTTACAACATACAGGATACGGCGGCTTCGACCTCGACACCGGCGACGATGTTCGTGCCAATGTTCGCCCCTGACGAGACCGACAATACCCAGAGCAAGAGCGGCCACCTTCTCCCCGCAAACAACAACTGGCACCTCGATATAACGTCAGGCACCGACTCTATACGTCAGAAATACATGCCGAAATATTTCAACGCCGGCGTCGGAAACAAGGTGACGCCGGCCTACGGGTCCAATGCCGGGCCGAACGCCAGCTGTAGCACGACCCCAATCACGCCGCTGACGGATGTGTCACCCGACGCCGGGGCGGCGGTAAAGAAAGCTATAGACGACATGGTCGATGTCGGCGCCACCAATGTGCCGGAAGGAATGGCCTGGGGCTGGCGGACCCTTTCGCACGCGGCGCCGTTCACGGGCGGCCGGCCCGAAACCGAAAAGGGCAACGACAAGGTGCTGATCGTGCTGACTGACGGTGCCAACACTTACTACACGCCAGACAGTGTGAGCGCTCAGCAATACTCGGGCACCGACTACCAGTACGGCGGCAACGACCTCGCCGGTAGCAAGGCCCTCTATTCGTCTCTCGGGTACCTCGCCTATCCCGGCCAGACCAAGCCCTTCAACAGCGCCTACACCTATGGCCGTCCGTTCCTCGGCACCACCACCAACGTCAGCAAGAGCGACTATTCGAATCCCAACTACACCAAGGCGATGAACGAGCACTTCGCCACGCTCTGCGACAATGCAAAGTTGGCCGGCGTGATCGTCATGACGATCGCGCTTGACCTCGATGCAAGCAAGGCCGCCGAGTCGGCACAGATGACTGCCTTGAAGACCTGCTCGTCGAATTCTCGCTTCCGCAAGGATGTGGCCGGCAATCCGGAGAAGCTGTTCTATAACTCGACGGGTGCCACGCTGTCGGACGATTTCAAGAAAATCGGCGACGAACTGTCCAATTTGCGCATCGTCAGCTGACCGGCGTAATCCAAAGGAACGAAGCGCCACTTCTCCAGCGGGGCGTTTTGCGTTCGGCAGCTGGCGCATTTGGTTAGCGCCTGGTGAAGCGCTATCCGCGCAATCGAGCAGTTTCCCAAACCCGTCCTTCAACGTTTTGTGAAACTGTGGCGGCATTGAAGAATCCGCAGGCGGGGCCGCTTACATCACATGCGTGAACTCTGGCGCACATTCCGGCGTGACTTCTGGCGTGACCGCCGCGGCAATTACGCTCTGATGACCGTTGTGGCGATGGTGCCACTGATGGGCGGCGTGGCAATGGCTGTCGACTACACCGGCGTGGTCAGCGAGAAGCAGAGGGTGGTCAACGCGCTCGACGCCGCCAACTTCGCCACCGCGCGCCGGCTGGTGGAAGGCGCCACCGACGACCAGTTGCGGGCCTATGCGCTCGACTTCTTCAAGGCAAACCTCAACGATGTCGATCCTGCCGACACGACGCTCAGCGTTACGCTGCCCAGCAGCACGACCGGCGGCGGCATCGTCAAGCTGTGCGCCAGCCTGGTCTACAAGCCCTATTTCCTGCCGGCAGCGGCGATGCTGATCGGCAGGACGTCGGCAGACGTCACCTACTCCGTGTGTTCGCAAGTCCGGCTGAAGAACACGCTGGAAGTGGCTATGGTGCTCGACAATTCGGGGTCGATGTCGAACACCGGCACGGGTGCCGGACAAAAGCGCATCGACCTTCTCAAGCAAGCCGCCAAGCAGCTCGTCGACACGCTTGCCTTGCAGGCCGCGATGATCAAGCAGATCGACAAGCCGGTCCAGTTCAGCCTTGTGCCGTTCGCCGCCTCGGTCAATGTCGGCGCCAGCAACGACAACGCGTCGTGGATCGACGCCTACGGGCTGTCGCCCATCCACAATGAGAATTTCGCCTGGTCCACGCTTAACGCAGCCGACAAATATGCCCAGAAGATCGGCGGCATCTGGTACAAGAAAGGCACTGGCTGGGGTGAGCAGGAGGGGCAGATGCTGACCCGCTTCTCGCTCTACCGCGACATGAAGGTGGTCACCAGCCACGAGCGCATCGTCGGCAGCAAACGCGTGGTCTGCGACAAATATCGTGCCAATCATACATGCTCGGACAGCCACAACGAATACGACTACAACGACACATACGGACCGTTCGCCAGCTGGCAGGGCTGCGTCGAGGTCCGTCCCTACCCCTATAATGTCACCGACGCGCCGGCCTCCGGCGGACCGAACAACACCGGCACCGGCGTCGGCGATCCCGCGACCATGTTCGTGCCGATGTTCGCGCCAGACGAGCCGGGCAATCATTGGTACATAACGCAGGACCCCGACGAGGTGGCCCCCAAGACCTATGGCGCGGCCAACAGCTGGTGGAACGACGATCCGGCGAGCACCTCCGGCAAGACCAGGCAGTCCAACATGGCCAAGTATTTCCAGCCGCGGCCGATCAATGCTCCGGTGCTGTCGGCCGGTGCCGGTCCTAACTACAGCTGCACGACGACACCGATCACGCCGCTGACCGACGTCTCCAACACCGCCGGGCTGACCAAGATCAAGGCTGCGATCGACCTGATGGCGCCGAACGGCTTCACCAATGTGCCGGAGGGCATGGCCTGGGGCTGGCGCACCGTCTCCAGCACGGAGCCTTTCACAGGAGGACGTCCTGAGACGGAGCGCGGCAACGACAAGGTGGTCATCGTGCTCACCGACGGCGAGAACACCTACGCGGTGCCCAGCAGCGATCCCGCCGGCAACAAGTCGACCTATGCCGCCTATGGCTATACCGGCGTCGGCTACAACGGCACTGCGGTCACCCGCCTGTTCGGCGGCACGTCGAGCGCCATCGGCCAGCTCAACTATTCGTCGAGCAACTACACCGCCGCCCTCAACGAGCAGATGGCGACGCTGTGCAACAACGCCAAGGCGGCCAACATCATGGTGATGACGGTGGCGCTCGATATGTCGACGACCGACGCCGGCGACAAGAGCGCGATGGAGGCACTGAAGGTGTGCTCGTCGGACTCGCGCTTCCGCAAGGATCCGGCCGACCCGAGCAAGCCTGCAAAACTGTTCTGGAACGCGACCGGCGCCACGCTGTCCGACAATTTCAAGGAAATCGCCAACGAGCTCTCGAACCTGCGCGTGGTGAGCTGAGGGTTGAAGCTGCTGATCTTCCCCCACCTTGCGGGGGAAATTGGCGGCTTCGCCGCTTTCGCCAATTTTCGACGCTGGCGCAAAGGCTCCGGCCATCATGCTCTTGCGGTGAGTCAAAACGCGTGGTGGGTATCGTCACCGCTTCCCGGAGATTGCCCGTGCCCGAAACCGCCAACCATCTCGCCTTCGCGCTGGTCTGCCTGGGCATGGTGCTGACGCCCGGGCCGAACATGATCTACCTGATCTCGCGCTCGCTGTCGCAAGGCCCGAAGGCCGGGCTGATCTCGCTCGGCGGCGTGGCGGCCGGCTTTCTGTTCTATGTCGTATCGGCTGCGCTGGGCATCACCGCGCTGCTGCTTGCCGTGCCGTTTGCCTATGACGCACTGCGCATTGCCGGCGCGCTCTATCTGCTATGGCTCGCCTGGCAAGCGGTGCGGCCCGGCGGGCGCTCACCATTCCAGGTGCGCGAACTGCCGAAGGACAGGCCGCGCAAGCTGTTCGCGATGGGCCTGATGACCAATCTCCTCAATCCCAAGGTGGCGGTGCTTTATCTGTCGCTGCTGCCGCAGTTCATCTCGCTGGGCAACGGCCATGTGCTGTCGCAGCTTCTGGTGCTCGGCGCCACGCAGATCTCGATCAGCCTGACCGCCAATGCCATCATCGCGGTAACGGCCGGTTCGATCGCCACCTTCCTTGCCGGACGGCCGCTATGGATGGTCATCCAGCGCTGGATGATGGGCACGGTGCTCGCCGCGCTGGCGCTTAAAATGGCGACCGACGCGCAACGCTGATCGGACGCAGCGCGCCGAGACTACATCGGCCGCCGACCTTCCCATTCGAATCGGCCGGCCGAACCTGCACGGAGGCCAGCGATTGAGATTTTCGCAGCCCTGCCCGGCAAAAGCCATGATCGCCGCTAAGTCAGGCAGGCATGACAATGATCTGCACCACCAATCATCCGCTCGCGCAAACCCGCTCTGGCGCAGCAAGTCCAAAACCAAACAGGCGCCTGCTGCTGATCGGCCTTGCAGCCATGGCCGGCCTCGCTGCTTGCAGTACGGTCTCGGTGCCGACCGGCGAAGGCGCCGGTGTGTCGTCCTCGGCCACCGCGACGCTGGCCGGCATCCGAGCTTCGGCCGGACTGCCGGCGCTGGTGCCGGACGCCCAGCTCGAGCAGGCCGCTCGGCAGCAGGCCGGCTATATGGCCTCACGCGAACGCATGAGCCACACGACGGGCTGGGGAAAGGATTTCGCGTCGCGGATGAAGGACAATGGGGTGCAGGGCGCCGCCGCCGAGAACATCGCGGAGGGCCGCTTCGACCAGCAGAAACTGTTCGACATCTGGATGCATTCGGCCGGCCACCGCCGCAACATGCTCGATCCGGATTTCAGCCGCTTCGGCCTCGCCTATGTACGCGACGGGCGCGACAGCGCCATCCGCTACTGGAGCCTGGTGCTCGGAAAGTAAAGACCAGCGGCTACGACGCGAGCCGGCCGTCAGCCTTTCGCGATCAACTTGCCGATATCCCCAGCCGACAGGGGTTTGCTGAAATAATTGCCCTGCACCTCGTCACAATTGTTCTTGCGCAGGAAGGCGACCTGGTCTTCCGTTTCGACACCTTCGGCCAGCACCCGAAGGTTCAACTTCTGCCCCAGGGAAATCACGGCGCCAGTGACCGCCTGATCGTTCTCGTCGGTCGCGAGATCGTTGATGAAGGACTTGTCGATCTTCAGCCGCGCCACCGGAAACGTCTTGAGGGCGCTGAGACTGGAATAGCCTGTTCCGAAATCGTCGATCGATATCTGCACGCCGAGCTTTTGCAGTCCGTTCATCGTTGCGACCGCCAGCTCGAAATCCTGCATGATCAGGCTTTCCGTCACTTCGAGCTCGAGATACCTCGCCTCCAGGCCGCTTTCCTTCAATGCGTTGACGACGCGGTCGATCAGGTTCTTCTCCCGGAACTGCCGCGCCGACACGTTGACGCAGACGGCTACGGGCGACAGACCGGCGCGCTGCCAGGCTTTGTTCTGCCGGCAGGCTTCGTGCAGGATCCAGTCGCCGAGCGGCACGATCAGCCCGGTCTCCTCGGCGGTCGGGATGAACATCGCCGGCGAAACCAGGCCTCGCGTCGGGTGGTTCCAGCGCACCAGCGCTTCGACGGCGAAAACCTGCCCCGATCGCAGATCCACCTGTGGCTGATAATGCAGAGCGAATTCCGACCGGGCGAGCGCGTTTCGCAATTCCTCCTGAAGCAGGAATTTTTCATGTGCCGTTGAGTTGAACTCCGGGGCATAGAACTGGAAATTGTCGCGGCCGAATTCCTTGGCGCGATACATGGCGGCGTCGGCATTGGCCAACAGCGTATCCGGGCTGGTCCCGTCCTTCGGGTAATTTGCGATGCCGATGCTGGCCGTCGTTCTCAGCCGATGCTCTCCGACAAGAACCGGTTCCGCGATCGCATCCCTGATCGTCTGCAGGGTTTCCGAGACCACATCGACATTGGTGGTTTGGTCGAACAGGACGATGACAAATTCGTCGCCGCCAAGCCGCACGACGGTGTCGGTGGCCTTCACGCATCCAACCAAACGGCTGGCGACGGTCTTGAGGAGTTCGTCGCCGGCATTGTGGCCAAACGTATCGTTCACCAGTTTGAAATTGTCGAGATCGATGAACACTACCGTCATCCAGCGATTGTATCGCTGCGCGTAGAGGACCGCCTGGGAAAGCCGATCCTCCAGCAAAGCGCGATTGGGCAGGCCGGTCAGCGCATCATGGTTGGCCATGAAGTGGATCTGGTCTTCCGCCAGTTTGCGCTCGATCGCGATGCCGGCAATGTGTGTGGTGAACTCGATCAGGCGGGTCTCGGCATGGGTGGGTTCGCGCACGGTCATCGAATACATGGCAAAGGCGCCCAACACGACGCCCCGATGCGACAGGATCGGGGTTGACCAGCACGAACGATAGCCATGGGGTGCCGCCAGTTCGCGGTAATCGTCCCAAAGCGGATCCTGCAGAATATCGGTAACAATGACCGGTTCCCGCCGGTAGATGGCGGTTCCGCAGGATCCCACCTTGGGACCGATGGCCGCCCCATCGATGGCGCTCGTATAGGCTTTCGCCAGGCCCGGCGCCGCACCGTGACGCAAATGAATGCCGTCCTTGTCGAGCAGCAGGACGGAACCGAATATCCCCTTCAACTGAGCCTCGACGAAGCGCATGAGGCGGTCGAGCACGTCCTCCAGCGGCGCGCTCGTGGCAATCATTTCGAGGATCTGCGCCTGCCCGCTGCGAAGGACATCCGCCTGCTTGCGGGCGGTGATGTCGTGGGCAATGCCAACCAGGCCGAAGATTTCATTTTGGCGATTGCGCAACGGCACCTTCGTCGACGAAAGCCATTTGCCGTTCCCCGACGCATCGACGACAAACTCTTCCGCGTCGATCATTGGTTGTCCGCTCTTGAGCAGGCGCTGCTCGACCAGGCGAAATTTCCGCGCAACTTCCGGGGGGTGGAGATCAAAATCGGTCAAACCGATCATGTCGCTGGTCTTGTTGCGGCCGCTATCGGTCGCAAGGGCGCTGTTGACCACGACGAAACGGCTTTGCGTATCCTTGACCCAGAGGTAATCGGGCACCCAGTCGATCAGCGCCTGCAGCGAAATGCGCTCGTCGACGATCTGCCGATTGGCGAGGAGTTCAGTGATGTCCTCATGCGTGGCGATCCAACTGCCATCGGGCATGGGCTGGTTACGGATCTGGATTGTGCGACCATCGACAAGTTTGGCGGTCCAGAGCCGCGAAGCCTTGCCCGAATTGATCGAGCGAGCCGTTGCGAGATAGGTGTCGGCGGCCGTCGCCGCCGTGCCGGCGGCGACGCGGCGTTCGACGATTTCGCTCAGTGTCACGCCAGGCCGCAATTCCTCGGGCGCAATGCGGTAGATTTCCGCATAGCGCCGGTTGCTCAGGATCAGCCGTTCATCGGCATCGAAAAAGCAGATGCCTTGCGAAATATTCTCGATCGCAGTCTCGAAGCGCAGGGTCTGCCCTTCGAGACCCGCAATGGTCGTGCGAAGTTCTCCCTCGAGCGTATCGTAGGAAACGTCAGCCAGTCTTGCCAATGCGGCTACGCCCACCGGCCCGCGCGCCCCGACGGATCTTCTGGATGACTTCGTGACCAAACAGACCTCCTCCGGTTTGGCACCTGAAACAAGAAAGGGCCTCTGTCGTGCCAGACGAAAGTCGACTGACAATGTTACAGATGTGCTAATTCAAGATGAACTGTAACGGAATTGGAGGCGTCAGCAACCAGATACCAAAGGTGCAAATGTCATTTCAAATCAACTTCCAACGTCTCATTATCGATATTCTTTTTCACACGCGGGTTTTGACGATCATCCGAGCAACAAATCATCAGGGGCAACCAGCTTGCTGCCAGCGCTACCGGCGCCCGCCTCAATCCATATGCGCGGCAGGAGCTGGCGCGCCGGCCGGAGCGGTCTTCGGCTTGCGCAGCAGGAAGACAAACGGAATGGCAACCAGCGTCATCACCATCAGCAGTTTGAAGTCGTTGACGTAGGAGATCATCATCGCCTGGATGTTGACCATGCGGTCCACCTGCGAAAGTGCCGTCGGATCGCCGCCTGCTGCCGCCGGCGAGGCCGCCCACAAATTGGGGTTGAACGGGTTGATGAAAGCCGACAGTTCGGTGTGATTGACCTGCGTGTTGCGCACCATGAGAACCGTCACCACCGACACACCGATCGACGAACCGAGATTTCGAACCAGGCTGAACAGGGCCGTGGCGTCGGTGCGGAAGCGCACGTCGAGCGTAGCGAAGGCCACCGTGGACAGCGGCACGAACACCATGCCCATGCCCAGGCCCTGGATGACGCCGGAGCTGAGGATCAGCCAATTGTCCATCTGCGGCGTGAAGGAGGACATGGTGTAGAGCGACTGCGCGGTGAGCAGAAAGCCGATGACGACGAGGATGCGGGCGTCGATCCTGCTCATGAGCCGTCCAACGACAAGCATCGAAATCATCGTGCCGACACCGCGCGGCCCCAGGACGACGCCGATGGTGACGGTCGGATAGCCGAAGATGGTCGACAGCATCGGCGGCAGCAGCGACATCGAGGCCAGGATCAGCACGCCCATGACGAAGATGAAAGCCAGACCGGTGACGAAATTGCGGTCGAGGAAGATCTTGGGGTCGATGAAAGGACGTTCCGCCGTCAGTGTATGGATGATGAAAACCCAGAAGCCGGTGATCGAAAGAGCAAGCTCGATCCAGATTTCGACCGAGGAAAACCAGTCGACCTCGCCGCCGCGGTCGAGCAGCAGCTGCAGCGCGCCGACGCCGAGCGAAATCATGGCGAAACCGAAGAAATCGAAGCTGCGGATCCGCCGGGCAACGACCGGCAAATAGGCTGCCATGCCGAGGAAGGCGATGATGCCGACCGGCAAATTGATGAAGAACACCCAGCGCCAGTTGAAATTCTCGGTCAGCCAACCGCCCAGCGTCGGACCCAGGATCGGCCCCAGCATGATGCCGGCGCCCCAGATGGCCATCGCCTGGCCGTGGCGTTCCCTGGGGTTGATGTCGAGCAGGAAGGTCTGCGACAGCGGCACGATGGCTGCGCCGAACACGCCCTGCATCAGCCGGAAGAACACTATGCTCTCCAGGCTCCAGGCAATGCCGCACAGCATCGAGAACACGGTGAAGCCGACAACCGCCGCCAGGAACAGTTCCTTGCGGCCGAAGCGGTCGGCCAGCCAGCCGGTCACCGGCGTCATGATCGCGGCGGCAACGATGTAGGAGGTCAACACCCAGTTTATGTTGTCGGGCGACGCGCCGAGGTCGCCGGTCATGGTCGGCAGCGCGACATTGGCAATCGTGGTGTCGAGCGCCTGCATGACCGTCGCCAGCATCAGCGCCACGGTGATCAGGCCGCGATGCGGCACTTCCTTGAAAGGTTCTGGTGTGGTCATGATGCGGAACTTCCGACAGGTTACAAAAACGTGTACATTAGGTTTCCGGGCGGCGAGGCCTTCTCTGGTGAAGAGACCCTCATCGCGGTGGGACGCGATCTATCGATGTGGGGGTTACATCGATCGAAGGTCTCGACACATCAGGCGCTTGCCGCCCGGAAATCCAAGGTCCGAAGGATGGGCGCGCCGAGATGGTCCAGGTTCTGGGCAGGCCGCGATGCGGCCCGGTCCAATCCACCCCTCGTTCAACCTGCCGTCGGACCGATCCTGTCATCTCAACTTCACCTCGCCTGCGGCGGGCGTTCTGCCGGGCCGTGATCCTGCTTTTCGAGATCACGGTCCATTCACAGTCTATTGCGCTTCGCCTGCGGTGGCGTGGCCGAAGATAGCGGGGAACCCGCGAGCAACGCCGGTATCCACCGTAACCGAGGCGCTCATACCGGTGCGCAGCGCCATTTTGGCGTCGGCATCGGTCAGCTCCAGGCGCACCGGAATGCGCTGCGTGACCTTGACCCAGTTGCCGGTGGCGTTTTGAGCAGGCAACAGCGAAAACTCCGCGCCGGTGCCGGCGCCGATCGCCTTGACGGTGGCCTCGAAAGTTCTGCCCGGATAGGTGTCGACGACGATCTCGGCCTTCTGGCCAGGCTTCATGTGGGTAAGCTGGGTTTCCTTGAAATTGGCATCGATCCAGGTGTCGCCGGTCTCGACCAACGCAAACAGCGGCGTGCCGGAACCGACATACTGGCCGATCTTGAACGAGGAGGCCTGGCTGATGACGCCGTCGGCCGGCGCCTTGACCGTGGTCTGCGCCAGATCGTAGGCGGCCTTGTCGCGCGCGGCGAGTGCGGCCATCACCGTCGGATGCTTGTCGGTCTCGATATCGGGATTGCCGGCGAGAGCCGCCTTGGCGCTGATGATGCCTTGCTCGGCAACGGCCAGTTGCTGCCTGGCTTTGTCGAGATCGTTCTTGGCCTCGTCCAGCGACGATTTGGCGTTGATGCCCTTCTGGGCAAGGTCGGCGGCGCGGTCATACTGCGACTGCGCGTAGTCGACCTGGCTGGCATCGGACTTTTCCTGGGCCAGCGCCTGGCTGTAGGCGGCGCGCAGCTGTTCGATACCGACGCGTGCGACTGCGACCGCCGCGTCGGCCTGCGCCAATGCAATCCGGTAGGGCTCGGGGTCGACGGCAAACAGCACATCGCCCTGCTTGACCTGCTGATTGTCCGAGATGCCGACCTGAACGATGCGTCCGGCGGTGTCCGAGGCGATCGACACCTTGGCCTGCTGCAAATTGGCGTTCTCGGTTTCCTGATAGCGGCCGCCGGTCACCCAGACATAACCGCCACCAATGGCCAGCGCGGCCGGCAGGGCGACCATCAGCAGCAAGCGGCCGAGGCGGCGCTTCTTGACCGGAGCCGGAGCGGGTTGAACCGGGGGAGCCACCGCGACAGGTGCTGCGGCCGGCTGTGCAGGCGCTTCGGCGGCCGGCTTTGCCGGCGTCTCGATCTTGGTTACATTCTCGTCCAGCTTGGCTGCCGCGTTCATGCTGCTGCCCCTTCCGTACTCTTCAAGGACGACGTCTCGCCGTCCGCCAGGTTTTGCACGATGGTGTCCAGCGCCCGGATAAGGACGCGGCGGTCGTCCGGCGAAACGCCGACCAGCGATTCCTCATAAACTTCGCCAGCAAGGCTTTTGACCTCGGCATAGGCCGCGTTCGCCTTGGCTGTCGGGAAGATCATGCGCACGCGCCGGTCAGTTGCGTCGGAGCGCCGCTCGATCCAGCCGCCCTCCTCCATCCGGTCGACGAGGCGCGAAACGCTGATCGGCTCGATTTCGAGAAGTTCGGCGAGGCGAGCCTGGGCGACGCCGGCCTCCTTGGCGACGCGAACCAGAAGCCGCCATTGTGCCGAGGAAAGGCCAAGACCGCTGGCGCGCGCCTCGAAGCGCTTGCGCATGAGGCGCTGCACGTCGTGGATCAAAAAGCCCAATCTATCTATGCCGTCGGAAACCATGAGCGGTATATATTATAAGCGTGCTTACCATTCAAGGCGCCGCATTGCGCCAGAGCCGAAAAAGAGGGATGGCAGCCATGCAGATGCGGTCATGGCACAGTCAATAACGGTTGCGGATGACCTCCCGACCGTGACGTGAATTGCCGTCGAGAACGCCGCGAGGAGAAAGGTCGTCTTGCGCGTCCTCGCCACCGGCACACCTAGGCTTTCGGCGGCACTTTCGCCGGCGGGGAAGGCATCGAGCCGGCGGTGGTTCCACAGGGCATAGGCAAGGATGGTGCCCGCACCCAGCGCGCCCGGATATTGTCCCAGCGAGCCAGGCCGAGGCCGCCCAGCAGCGGCTTTCCACGATGGTGACCTGCCACAGTCGACCAGCGCCCTTCGATTTTACGACAGGCGCAATTTCGATCAAACTGGCCTCGCAAAAAGCCGGCAGCATGGAGTGGCCAAATGAGAGGAGACTCATGAACCCGACCGAGAAAGCGCTGTGGTTTGTCGAGAGCCATTTGCCGGAAGCGATCTCGCTTGAGGATGTCGCGCAAAGCAGCGGCGTCTCGCGCTTTCATGTGACGCGCGCCTTTGGCGCCGCCACCGGCCGTTCGGTGATGGGCTATATGCGCGCGCGCCGGCTGACCGAAGCGGCGCGCAAGCTGGCTTCCGGCGCGCCCGACATCCTCGCGGTCGCGCTCGATGCCGGCTACGCCTCGCACGAAGCCTTCACCCGCGCCTTCCGCGATCAGTTCGGCACGACGCCGGAACTGGTGCGCGCGCAGGGCAGCCTCAGCAATCTCGACCTGGTGGAGCCGATCCTGATGGACCAGTCCTTCCTCGCCTCACTGCCGCCGCCGCGCTTCGAGACCGGCCGTCCCTTCCTCATTGCCGGCCTCGGCGAGCGCTACAGCTGCGAAACCAGTGCGGCCATTCCGATGCAGTGGCAACGCTTTGGGCCCTATATCGGCAACATCCCGGGCGAGACCGGCGACGTCGCCTATGGCGTCTGCGTCAATGGCGACGATGCCGGCAATTTCGACTATATCGCCGGGGTCGAAGTTTCGGATTTCTCGGACCTGCCGAAGGAGCTTTCGCGGGTGCGGGTGCCGGCGCAGAAATACGCCGTGTTCACCCATGCCGAGCACATCTCCACCATCCGCCGCACCGTCAACACGATCTGGAACAAATGGCTGCCGGCCTCGGGGCACGATATAGCCGACGGCCCCGAATTCGAGCGCTACGGCCCGGAGTTCGATCCGCGCAGCGGCAATGGCGGACTGGAGATATGGGTCCCGGTGGCCTGAACGCCGCTACAACTCCAGGTTCCAGTTCTGGCCGACCAGATCCTTGCCGAAGGCGTGATGGCGCTCTTCGTCCACCAGCCTGAAGCCGGCACTCTCGTAGATGTGGCGGGCGGCGGTCAGGATGTCGTTGGTCCATAGGGTCAGCGTCTTGTAGCCCTTAGCACGAGCAAAGCCGATGCACTCCTGAACCAGCCGCTTGCCGATGCCGAGGCCGCGCGCCGATGGTTCGACATAGAGCAGGCGCAGCTTCGCCACCGCGTCGGATTTGCGCACGACGAAGACCGAGCCGACTACCTCCCCTTGCCGTTCGGCAATCCAGCTGCGTTCCCATTCTGGATCGAAGGATTTTACGAAGGCGCCGAGGATTTCGGCGACCAGCGCCTCGTAGGTTTCGTCCCAGCCATATTCCTGTGCGTAGATCTGTCCTTGGCGGCGCACGACCCAGCCGATGTCGCCGACCTGCAAGGGGCGCAGCACATACGGCACTTTGGACTCCGGGCTGTCGCCCAGGAGTTGCTGCACCGTCTGCATAGCCTTGGCCAGCCGGTCCTGTTCGGCAGCGGGAAGCCGCGCCAGCAAGGCGGCGACCTGGTCGTGCGAAGCCCGGTTCAGCGGCACGAAGGCCTGCCGCCCCGCCGGCGTCAGCGTGATCGACGATTGCCGCGCATCCGACGCCAGCGCCGCGCGCGAAATCAGCTGCAGGTGCTCGAACTTCTTCAGGAGCCGGCTGACATAACCGGCATCGAGGCCGAGATCGCGAATGAGATCGCTGGCGGTCAGGCCATCGCGATGCGCCAGTTCGTAGAGCACCCGCGCCTCGGTCAGCGAGAAGGCGCTTTTCAGCAGGCCTTCGTCGAGCAGACCTATCTGGCGGGTGTAGAAGCGGTTGAAAGCCCGCACCGCGTCGATGCGCTCCTTGCCGGGCTGATGATGGATCGTCATGGGAAGCCTCCTGCCCATCAACGATCGGCCATTTATTTGACTTAGTCAAGTATGTACGAGATGCTCACGCGGTCGCTTCTCAGGCGATCGCGCGGCGGCGCCGCGCGATCAGGACGAACAGGCCGAGCAGCACGACGCTGGCCGCCGCACTGGCGGCGGCAAATTCCGGCACCGGGCGAAAATCCTTGCCGTCGATCAGCAGCGATGCCGCGACCGGGCCGATCGCCAGACCGAAAAGCTGGGCCGCCGGCACCAGAAGCACGGCCGTGCGCGTCTCGTCGGCGGTGATCGCCAGCCGGATCTGATAGGGCACGATGAACAGAAGGATGAAGCCCATGATCAAGGCCGCGACCCAGAAAACCGTCAGGCCGGGGCTGCCGGCGAGCACCACGGAACTGGCGACGGCGACCACGCCGATCGCCACGATCGCGAAGCGGTAATCGATGCGCGCCTCGAAGACGGTAGCCGTCATTGCGCCCAGCACCTGCAATGCGAGGTTGGCCGAGACGATCAGGCCGACGGTGCGGCCATCGATGCCGTATTGTGCGCCAAGTGGCTCGAGAAACGCCCAGACCGAGCCGAAGAACATGAAGTAGCAGAAGACGCTCAGCAAAGCGGCAAGCGAAGGAACGGTCAGCACATTGCTGAACTGTTCCTCCTTGGGCAGGTCGGCATAGCTATCGGGGACGATGAAGGCGACCGCCACCGAAGCGATGCAGACGACGGCAAGGACGATGAAGCCGCCTGCCGATCCGGCGGCCGGGATGACGTAAAGCGCCACCAGCAGGGCAAGGGCGCATTGCGCCAGGGTCTGAAGGGTGACGAAGAAGCCGCCGATGCGCTCGGCCCGGCGCGAACGGGCGATCAGTTCCGTGGCGACCGCCACCAGCCCGCCCTCGGCGAGGCCGGCCACCGCGCGGGCGGCAATCAGCGAGGTGGAGGTCAGCGCATAGGAGGTCGCCCAGTTCGCCAGCGCCAGCAGGACCAGAAGGACGGCACTTTTCCAGCGCATATTGTGGGCGGAAAGCATCATGGCCACCACAGCCGAACCGATGCCGATGGCAATCATCTCGGCCGTGGCGACCAGCGCGAGTTCGTCGCCGCTGACATGCCCCTCGGTATAGAGTGCGCCGAGCAGCACCGGCTGCAGCCCGAGAATGAGCAGGCCGACCGAGCCGATCCACAATGCCGAGGCGAGTTGCGCCCCAGTGGGGTTGCCGACCAGCCAGTCGCCGTTCCCGGCATCGGCGTTACCAGCAGAAGTCACGGTCGCCTCCCAACGTCCTTGCCTGGCGGCAAAAAAACTGACAGTCTGTCAGCATTTAGAAACTGATACTCGATCATATTCGTTTGTCAATCAGTAGCGGGACTTGGCACCAACAAGGCTGGGGATGGTCATGGCGATCGAATGGTCTGGGCGATCGAGAGGATGGCGGCATGAACGAAGCAGTGCAGATGACGACCGAACCGAGGCGCAGGCCCAAACAGGAGCGCAGCCGCGAGCGCATCGACGCCATCCTGTCGACGACCATGCGGCTGATCGGCGAGAAAGGCATCGACGCCGTCACCATGAAGGAAGTCGGCGCACAGGCCGGCGGGCCGATCGCCACCGTCTATCATTACTTCCCCAACAAGTCGGCGATCCTGGCGATGCTCTACGAGCGATTCTCCGAAGTGAGCCGCGCCCGGCTTGCCGCGATCGTTGCCGACGTCGGCGGGCTGAGCGACGTTATCGCTGCGGCCGACCGGCTGCTCGACGACTACTATGAGCGCGTCGCCGGCGACCCCGCCATTCAGGACCTGCAAAACGCCATCCAGGCTGACAAGGCGCTGAAGAATCTCGACATCGCCGAAACCCGGCACCAGGCGACGATGTTCTGCGACCATGTCGGCCCCTTTCTCGCGCCAGAGCGACGCAATGAGTTCGGCCGTATGGTTTTCCTGATCTTCCAGCTGGCCGGCGGCGTCGTGCGCATGGCGCTGACCCAGGACCAGGAGGAAAGCCGCCACACCATCGAGGACTACCGGTCGATCATCCATACGCAGTTGGGACTGTTTCTCTAGCGCCCGATTCGACCCCGTCCGGTCTGGTGGATGAGGTTTTCGAAGCCGTCGGCCAGGTTGGCGGCGCCGGCGGCGACGATCTTCGACAGGTTTCTGGCGCGACCCGGGGTCTTGTTGGCATCGAGCAGCACGGCCCTGCCCTCATGCACGACAAAGTCGAATTTGCCATAGTCGAAGCCCAGCTTCCGACGCAGGGCGCGCAATTCGTCGGGAACCGCAACCGGCTCCCGGCGGATGGTGTCGTCGCCCTTGACCAGGCGCTGTGGCGAGACATAGCGGGTGCAGCGCTCCCGATCGCCGCAGAATATCCAGAACCGCGCCGCAAACCCGTCGGGCTCGATTTCGGGAATGAATTTTTCCACGATCAGGTCGGCACGCCTGAAAATCTCCGGCGCCACATCGGCCAGCGAGGCATGCACCTGATAACGGTCGAAGGTCTGCGCGCCCGGGAAAGGCACTGCCTTGCCGGCGCGAACGGATTTTCGGTTGAGCTGCTCCTCGGGCGTCCCCCAATGATTGAGGTTGCTCTTGACGATGACCTGGCCGCTCCAGTTGGCACCCTCCTCGAGGATCGCACCGCTGATGCGGCGCTTGGAAATGTCGGTCGCACCAAGATTGAGACAAATCGGAAATCCGCGCGCGTAGTCGACATAGTCCGATGGCGTCACTGTCGCGTCGACATGCAGGACGGCAATATCGGCGTTATGACTTGCCGAGGGTCCACGCATGATCTGCACGGAGTGACCGCGCCGTTTCAGCTCCGCCAGGACGTCGAACAGCATGTAGGGGCTGTCCTGGCGCAGCAGGAGGCCCCGCCGGCTCTGGAAGCGGTCAAATTCATGCGTTATGACGGCAATGCGGGCCATGGCCTTTCCATGCATGAGGTAACTCGCAAGGCAACCAACAGCCTGGAAGGAAATATGTCCAGCCTTTCCCCAAACCGTTCCGCATGACTGAGCATTGGGACGCAATTCGCCGTCACTGGCGGCTTCTCGGGTCGCCGCTGTGTCCGCCCCCGGAAGCTGTCGCCGCCTATGAGCGCGAACTTAGCCTGCAATCGGTCGATGTGGTGCTGCTCGGGGTCACGCCGGAGCTTGCCGGCCTCGGAAGGACCATGCTCGCGATCGACGAGTCCACTGCCATGATATCGGGCATCTGGCCGGGCGATACCGCCTCACGCAAGGCGGTGATCGGCAACTGGCTGGAGTTGCCGCTGGGCGACGAAAGCGCCGGGGCGGTGATCGGCGACGGCTGTCTGTCGGCGCTGGACTCCTCGGTTGCACGGCAGGCGCTGCTTGCCGAGATCGCGCGTGTGCTGAAGTCCGATGGGCGGGCTGCATTGCGCGCCTATGCAAGCCCTCAGGTGCCGGACGATCTGCAGGAGGTCCGGGCGCTGACGCTGTCCGGTGGTGTCGCGACCTTCCACGAACTCAAATGGCGCATTGCCATGGCTTGTGCCGGCGGCGATCCCGACCGCGCCATTCCGGTGCGGGCGATCCTCGACGCCTTCGATGCGCTGTTTGCCGACCGGGAGGCCCTTGCCGCGACGACCGGATGGGAGATGCCGGTCATCGGCACCATCGATGTCTATGCGAATTCGCAGACTGTCTACAGTTTCGCCCCGGCGGCGACGCTGGTCGAAGAGGCGAGCCGGTTTTTTGACAGTGTCCGCCTCGCGCCGACAGGGACCTATGGGCTGGCTGAACGCTGTCCGCTTCTGGTGCTTAAATCGCCGCGGCGCCGGTAGGGTCTGCCGTCGGATCGCGGCACGGCTCCAATTGGCACAATTGTGCTCACCGTTCGCCTTGACTCTCGAAAGCCACGCGCTTATTTCAGCGCGACGTTAGCACTCTCCCCAGGTGAGTGCTAACGCACATCCGGCACCGCCGGATCGAGGAACAGCTCTCACCGTTCTCATTCGAGGAAGAAAAAATGGCAAAGTCGAAGTTCCGCCCGCTTCATGACCGCGTGGTCGTACGCCGGGTCGAATCCGAATCCAAGACCGCCGGCGGGATCATCATCCCGGATACGGCAAAGGAAAAGCCGCAGGAAGGCGAGATCATCGCCGTCGGCTCCGGCGCTCGCGACGAAGCCGGCAAGCTGGTCCCGCTGGACGTCAAGGCCGGCGACCGCATCCTGTTCGGCAAGTGGTCGGGCACCGAAGTCAAGCTCAATGGCGAAGACCTTCTGATCATGAAGGAATCCGACATTATGGGCATCATCGGCTGATCATCGGCCTCACCGTCAACTAATTTCGGGCTTGATCGCAAGCCCCCTGCCAGGAGCTAAAAAATGGCTGCTAAAGACGTAAAATTCTCCCGCGACGCCCGCGAGCGCATGCTGCGCGGCGTCAACATCCTCGCCGACGCAGTGAAGGTCACGCTCGGCCCCAAGGGCCGCAATGTCGTCATCGACAAGTCGTTCGGCGCACCGCGCATCACCAAGGACGGCGTCACCGTCGCCAAGGAAATCGAGCTTGAAGACAAGTTCGAAAACATGGGCGCGCAGATGGTCCGCGAAGTTGCTTCGAAGACCAACGACATTGCCGGCGACGGCACCACGACCGCGACCGTTCTGGCGCAGTCGATCGTCCAGGAAGGCCACAAGGCCGTTGCCGCCGGCATGAACCCGATGGATCTGAAGCGCGGCATCGATCTGGCCGTCACCGAAGTCGTCGCGGCTCTCGGCAAAGCTGCCAAGAAGATCAAGACCTCCGAGGAAGTTGCCCAGGTCGGCACGATCTCGGCCAATGGCGACGAGTCGGTCGGCGCCATGATCGCCGAAGCGATGCAGAAGGTCGGCAATGAAGGCGTCATCACGGTTGAAGAAGCCAAGACCGCCGAGACCGAGCTGGAAGTCGTCGAAGGCATGCAGTTCGACCGCGGCTATCTCTCGCCCTACTTCGTCACCAACGCCGACAAGATGGTTGCCGAGCTCGAGGACGTCTACATCCTCCTGCACGAGAAGAAGCTGTCCAACCTCCAGGCCATGCTGCCGGTTCTCGAAGCCGTCGTGCAGACCTCCAAGCCGCTTCTTATCATCTCGGAAGACGTCGAAGGCGAGGCTCTGGCCACGCTGGTCGTCAACAAGCTGCGCGGCGGCCTGAAGATCGCCGCCGTCAAGGCGCCGGGCTTCGGTGATCGCCGCAAGGCCATGTTGGAAGACATCGCCATCCTCACCGGTGGCCAGGTCATCTCGGAAGACCTCGGCATCAAGCTCGAGAATGTCGGCCTCAACATGCTCGGCCGCGCCAAGAAGGTGTCGATCTCCAAGGAGAACACCACCATCGTCGACGGCGCCGGCAAGAAGGCCGAGATCCAGGGCCGCGTTGCCCAGATCAAGCAGCAGATCGAAGAGACCACGTCGGACTACGACAAGGAGAAGCTGCAGGAACGTCTGGCGAAGCTCGCCGGCGGCGTTGCGGTGATCCGTGTCGGCGGCGCGACGGAAGTCGAAGTCAAGGAAAAGAAGGACCGCGTCGATGACGCCCTCAACGCGACCCGTGCGGCCGTGGAAGAAGGCATCGTTGCAGGCGGCGGCGTCGCTCTCCTGCGCGCTTCGGCCAACATCAAGGTCACCGGCGTCAATGCCGACCAGGCTGCCGGCATCAACATCGTTCGTCGTGCACTGCAGGCTCCGGCCCGTCAGATCGCTTCGAACGCAGGTGCTGAAGCTTCGATCGTCGCCGGCAAGATCCTCGACAACAAGGGCGCGACCTACGGCTACAACGCCCAGACCGGAGAGTATGGCGACATGATCGCCATGGGCATCGTCGACCCGGTCAAGGTCGTTCGCACCGCTCTCCAGGACGCGGCTTCGGTCGCCGGCCTGCTCGTCACCACCGAAGCCATGATCGCGGAGGCTCCCAAGAAGGAGTCGGCTGGCGGCGGCATGCCTGGCGGCATGGGCGGCGGCGGCATGGGCGGCATGGGCGGCATGGATTTCTAATCCAAGCTATCTGGCTTATGCATACGGAAAGGGCGCCGAGAGGCGCCCTTTTTTGTTTTGGAAAGCGGATGGTTAGGCGGCGCTGTCCGCCTGCCGCGCAACTTTGCCTGCAAGCACCGCCTGCTCGACAAGTGCCGCCACCTCGTCGGCCACCACCAGCACCGGTGCACGGTCGCGGGTGGCCCGCGCAATCACCATAAGCCCTTCCAGCGACGATTCGATCAGCAGCGCCAAAGCGTGCGCGCGGCGTTCGGGCACCCCTGCCCTGACGAAGGCCTGTCGCAGCAAGCCGATCCATTGCTCGAAAGCCGATCGGCAGAGTTCCGCCAGTTCCGGCACATCGGTGGGTGAATCCAGCACCACCGGCGCGATGGGGCAACCCAGCGAAAAATCATTGTCCTCCAGCATGCGCCCGACCGACTGGTAGATGTGATGGACGGCCACTGCAGGATCGCTTTCGGCTGCCAGTGCTTCGCCCAGCCTTTTCGTGACGTCGGCAACGCTGTTGCGCGTCACCTCGATGACCAGTTGGTCCTTGCCGCCCGGGAAATGAAAATAGAGCGAGCCGCGCGGCGCCCCGCTGGCGCCCAGAATGTCGTTGAGCGAGGTGCCGTGATAGCCGCGCTGCCTGAGCAACAGGCCTGTGGTCTCGAGTATGCGGGTGCGGGTGTCGTTGGCCATGTCAACCTCTGTCAGCAGTGACGCATTATAGGCCTCGCCAAGAATATGACAATCGGTCTATATAATATGTGGATCAGTCTATATACTATTAAGGAGAGTGACATGCGCAGCTACCGGCTCGAAGGGTTTGGTGGAACCGAATCCCTGGCGATGCGCGACGAGGCGCGGACGGAACCGAAACCGCATGAGATCGTGGTGCGAGTCCGCGCCGCCTCGCTCAATCGGCGCGACACGATGATCCTTGGCGGCACCTATCCGTTGCCGGCGCGGCAAGGCATCGTGCCGCTGAGCGACGGCGCCGGTGACGTCGTCGCAATCGGCGATGCCGTCACCCGTTTTGCCGTCGGCGACCGCGTCACCGGCAGCTACTTCGCCCGCTGGATCGATGGCCGCATCAATGCCGGTCTGATCGACCAGCTCGGCTGTACGCTGGACGGCATGCTGACTGAGTTTGCCGTGCTCGACGAACAATGGGCGGCGCGACTGCCCGATCATCTGAGCTGGCACGAAGCGGCGACGCTAACCTGCGCCGGCGTGACGGCCTGGAACGCGGTGACCGGGACCCGGATTCCGAAGCCTGGTCAATGGGTTCTCACCATCGGTTCGGGTGGCGTTTCGCTGTTTGCTCTGCAGTTCGCCAAGTTGCTCGGCTGCCGGGTTGTCGCCATCACATCGCGCGCGGAGAAGGCCGACAGGCTGCGGGCGCTGGGCGCCGACCTCGTTGTCTCCAGCACCGACATACCGGAATGGGGCGGCTGGGCGCGCGAGCAGACAGGCGGCATCGACCTCGTCGTCGAAACCGGCGGCCCGGCCACCTTCGCGCAGTCGCTGATTGCCAGCACGCTTTATGGACACATCGTGCTGCTGACGCTGCAGGACGCCAGTGGCAGATCGATCGAGATGCCGGCAGCGCTTTATCAGCGCAGCCTCGCCACCATCAGCCGCCTGTTCGTCGGCAGCCGCAGCAATCTCGAGGCCATGCTGCGCGCCGTGTCGCAGCATCGCCTCAAGCCCGTTATCGACAGGGTCTTCCCCTTTGCCGAAGCCCCCGAAGCGTACCGCCACTTCCGGCAGGGCGACGTGTTCGGGAAGGTTGTCATCGACTGCGCCTGACCCAATTGCCCGCTTTTCAACCCCGAACCAGGAGAACGACCATGACCATCCGTGAAGCTTCCGCAGAATGGCAAGGCACGCTGAAGGAAGGCGGCGGCCGTCTGCGGCTTGGCAGCGGCGTCTTCGAAGGCGCCTATTCCTTTCCGTCGCGGTTCGAGAACGGTCCGGGCACCAATCCCGAAGAGCTGATCGGGGCAGCACATGCCGGCTGCTTCTCGATGGCGCTGACCTTCATCCTCGGCCAGGAAGGCCACGTCGCCCGCACCATCCGCACCGTCGCCAAGGTGCATCTCGGCGCGACCGCCGCCGGGCCGACGATCACCCGCATCGAGCTCGAAACGGAGGCGGAGGTCACGGATCTCGCCGAAGACGAGTTCGAACGCCTGGCGCAGTCGGCCAAGGCGACTTGCCTCGTCTCGCGCGCCTTGGCCGGCGTGCCTCAGATCACCCTAAAGGCCGTGCTGGTCAAAGCCGTCAAAGATCGATGAAACCGGGAGAATATGATGAAACAGGAGCTTATCATGGACGCAGTCGGGAATGATTTGTCCCGGCAGACGGCCGAGATCATGCGTCGCTTCAACGATGTGTTCCAGTTGCACGATCCGTCCGCGCTTGCCGAGTTGGTGGCGCAGGATTGCGTTATCGAAAACACCGTGCCGGCGCCGGACGGCGCCCGCCATGCCGGCAAAGAGGCATGCATTGACCTATGGTCGGCGATCGCCACCCAGCCCGGCACGCGCTTCGACCTCGAGGAAACCTTCGTCGCCGGTGAACGGGCGACGATCCGCTGGCGCTACTTCATGGCCGACGGCAACTCCATCCGCGGCGTCAACCTGATGCGTGCCGCGGACGAGCTGATCGTCGAGGCGATGGGTTACGTCAAAGGATAGAAGCGTTGCCCGGCACTCCCGTTCCCAGCCCGGAATCTCGCTCAAGTCGAGTTTCCGGGCCGGTTTTCTGGTCACTGGATGACGCGGTGCAGCTTCACCGTGGTGCTGGGACTATTCTGGATGGTCTGGAAGATCACGCAATAGCGATCCGTGAGTTCGAGCAGTTGGTCGAGCTGACTTTGGGGAGCGTCGGTGTCGATGTCGAACCGCAAGCGGATTTCCTTGAAGCCGACTGGAACACCCGCAGTCACGCCGAGCGTGCCGCGAAGATCGACGTCACCTTCCGCGGAAACTTCGGCGGACCTGATCGGAATTTCGAGCACGGCCGCCGCCGCGCGCATCGAGACACCGGCGCATGCGATCAGCGCCTCCAGCAGCATGTCGCCGGAGCACAGTTCCTGGCCGCTGCCCCCGGCCATCGGATGGATGCCGGCAAGCGCCAGCCCGCGTCCGGTCTCGACCTGGCAGGTGACGGTGGACGCGTCGGCGACGCCTTTGGCCTTCAAGGTGAGGAACGCGGCCTTCGCATCCCTGCGATAGAGATCCTTGATCGGCTCCTGCGTGGCGCGAAATGTTGCGATTTCCATGAACAATCTCCTGTCTTGAATTGTCGTTGTCAAAAATGGCGAGCAGTGGCCGGGCCCTTATTCCGGCACCGCGATGCCGGAGCCGCCGAGCTCAGCCGGAAAGTCCCTGAGCTTGGGCAGCCCGTCTTTCATCGGCAGCACGGTCTCAGCGTAGTTGACGTGAACCCCAGGCGTGAATTTCACGCCTGGTATCGTTGCCGCATAGACATCGACCAGGCCGAGCGGCGGATGAACGGTCATCAGATGACCACCGCATTTCGTGCAGAACTGGCGATCGCTCATTTCGGTCTTCTCGAACCCGGACAGGAACTCCGCGCCCCCGGTGACCTTGACGTTCTGAGGCTTCCACAGCGTGAATGCGTTCACGGGAGACGCCGACCACGATCGACAAGAACCGCAATGGCAATAGCCCATTGCCTCGGCGGCTCCGTGCACTTCGATGTCCACGGCGCCGCAAAAACACCCGCCCTTATGTACCGTCATGACTTTTGTCCCTGGTTGGTTTCGACAGCACTCAGCGCCCACTCTCGGCAGCGCTTGAGCACCGGTGCAGGTTTAGGAGTTCTGGCCGCGAACTGAATGATACGGCGTCCGCCTCGCTTGACAGCGCGTCCGGAACTCGAAAGGGATGGCTCACCGGCTAGCCGGGTGCGGGACGAAACGGAATGGCCGGGGATGCTCTGTCTGACCTGTTGAGGACGGTACGCCTTACCGGCGCGACGTTTTTTGACATTGAGGGCCACGAGCCGTGGGCCGTCTGCTCGCCGGCGCCATCGTCCATCCTGCCGAAGATCCTGCCCGGTGCGGACCATCTGATCTCCTACCATGTGGTACGGCCGGCCGCTGCTTCGCGCGCATCGTCGGCCAGGAAGCGATCGCGCTGGAGGCCGGCGAAGTCGTCGTCTTCACCAGGAGCGACCCGCACATTATGTCCAGCAATCCGGCGTTGCGCGCCGATCCGCCGACAGCCGACGTTCTCGACATCGCAACAGCCGGCCGGATGCCGTTTTACATCAACTGCGCCGGCGACGGCGCGACCTCGGCCAGGCTGGTTTGCGGCTATCTCGCCTGTGATGCACAGCCTTTCAATCCACTGCTCGAGGCTTTGCCGCCGGTGATCAAGGCCGGAGATGCCAAAGGCGATGGCGGCTGGCTCAGCCAGTTCATCAACCTGGCTGTCACGGAGGTGGCGCAAAAGCGCGCAGGCAGTGAAACGGTGCTCACCAAACTGAGCGAACTGATGTTTGTCGACGTGTTGCGCCGTTACTTGGAATCGCTGCCGCCACAAACCACGGGATGGCTGGCTGGCCTGCGCGATCCGCACCTGGCGAGGGCACTGGCGCTGATCCACGACCGGCCGGCGCATAACTGGACGGTGGAGGCGCTGGCGAAGGACTCCGCGCTGTCGCGCAGCGTGCTCGCCGAACGCTTCACCAGGCTGGTCGGCATGCCGCCAATGCATTATCTCGCCAAATGGCGCATGCAGATCGCCTCGGAGCTGCTCAGCGCCGGCTCCAGCAACATGGCCAGCATCGCCGCTGAAATCGGCTACGAATCCGAGGCAGCGTTCAGCCGCGCCTTCAAGAAGATGATCGGCCTTCCGCCCTCGGCCTGGCGTCTAGGCATCCGGACCGGATCCGGAACCGACGAAGAGTAGGCCGAGGCCTGGCAGCTCCTGTTCTATCGATCAGCCAGCGCCAGCTTGGCGCCAAGCATGACAAAGGCGCCGGCGAAGGTGCGGCGCATCCAGGTCAGCACCATCGGCCGCGACACGACATGGCTGCGGATCGAGGCCGCAAAGATGCCGTAAGCGACGAAGACGACGAAGGTCAGCAGCATGAAGACGCTCGAGAGTTCGAGCATCTTGGCAAATGCGTTCGGTTCGGTCGTGCTGACGAATTGCGGCAGGAAGGCAAAGAAGAAGATCGACAGCTTCGGGTTCAGGATGTTGATCAGGATACCGGAGGTGATGACCTTGGCCGCCGAGCGGGGTGCCGCGTTTTCATCGACGCTCAGGCCGCCCTTCTCGTTCAGCGTGTTCCAGGCCATGTAGAGGAGATAGGCGACGCCGAGATATTTCAGCGTCTCGAAGGCGACAGCACTTGTGTGCAGCAGCGCCGCCAAGCCGGTGATGGCGGCGGCCATATGCGGGATGATGCCAAGCGTGCAGCCGAATGCAGCAGTGATCGAGGCGCGCGCGCCTCGCGAAAGCCCGGCGCTCAGCGTGTAGAGAACGCCGGTGCCGGGCGAAGCCACGACGATCAGCGACGTCAACAGGAATTCGATGCTCATGGTTCCTCCAACGCCCTGCCCGTGGTGGAAGCTATCGGGGGATGTGGGATGAGGCAAGGTGGGCGTCGGCTAGATCGTTGGCATCCCGTGCGCCTTGCGCGCCATCAGGCAATCGTCGCCGCCAGGCATGCAGGCGTGGCAGACGTCCGGGCGGATCTCGTAGATGCCGCAGGCCGTGTGCTTGCCGATCTCGCCCGTAAGCGCCGAACAGCGCACGCCCTCGCAGCGCATGCCGGACAGGTCGGCGGACACGAACTTTTCCGGAATCCGGTCAAGTTGCGCATCGTCCTCGGTCGAGAAGCGCGGCCATTCGGCCGAGTAGGAGCAGCAGGCGCCGCAGCTCTGGCAATCGAAAACCGGCTGGTCGTCCTGTTTTGACGACCGGATATCCCTGGCGGCCAACGCGACCAGCCCAGGCGCTGCGAGATTGCGATCGGCTTGGTGCGGCAAGGCGCTATTTCTTCTTGCCTGCCTTGCCCTTGGGCGTGGCGGCTGGCGCCTCGAACAGATCGGTCGCCGACGGTTCGGCGGCCTTCGGCGCGGCAGCGGGCTTGGCCTGCTTTGCAGTGGCAGCAGCCGGCGCTGCCGGCTGGTCCTTGGTGGAAAACTTTATGGCCATGTCAGTCCTCGTCGGAAAAGCGGGATGATGGTGCGCGCGGATTGCGCAAGCGGCCGATCAGCGCCGAGACCGCTGTGATGTTCATTTCCTCGGGCGACCAGTTCCTCGCCTCGGCAATGTGGTGCGCCGCCAGTTCGCGATGCGTGCTGCCGCTATAGGCGGCATCCTGGTAGGTCACGCGCTCCTGGGTCTTTTTGTCCTCGCGGACATATTCGACCAGATAGTTCGGGGCTTCGGCACGGCCGCGCACGCCGACGCGCACCTGGGCATCGCCATGCGCGCGCTTGCAGCGCTCGAGCTTTTCCAGCACACGGCGGACATATTCGACCGGCTTGTCCAGGCCCGGGACCATGGACGCGATGGTCGCATCGGCATCGATCGGCGTCGGCGGTACGCGCTTGGTGGCCATCAGCGTTTGCCTGCCCGCTTCGGCAGCGCCGCAAGGACTGCGGCCGCTGCCATGTCGTCGGCTTCCTTTTCCTTGCGCAGTTCGCGCAAGCGCGCGGTCTTGGCTTCGCGCGCCTCGCTGACGGCATCACGCTCGGACAGGATGCGGTTGAGTGACATCGACTGGGTTTGCGTCTTGCTGAACAGCGAGCCGGCCTGGTCGGCAGTCTTGGATTGAGTGGTCAAAACTTTCTCCTGTCGGGAGCCTGGTGCCGATAGAGCGAGAGCGGTCTTCGATTACGACCAAAGCAATACGGCAGCGGGGCAGTATGGGCGGTTCAGATTGCTGGATCGTCCCTTAGCACGTTCCGGCCGGCGTGCGGCGCACTTTTAGCGGCATGACGCACAAAATGAAAAAGGCCAGGCACCGCCTGACCTTCCATGAAAGCGCCGCGCATCCAGTTGGATGCGCAAGGCGCTCCTTTCAGCCTTTCATCGGTGCCAGTACATCCGTGGTCACCGGAAGGCCGAATTCCTTATCAGGCCGCCTTCAACTGGTCGGCGGACATCTTGCCCGACTTGTTGTCGCGGGTCATCTCGTAGCCGAGCTTCTGGCCCTCGACGATGTCACGCATGCCGGCGCGCTCTACGGCCGAGATGTGGACAAAAACGTCGGCGGAGCCGTCGTCAGGCTGAATAAAACCAAAACCTTTGGTGGCGTTGAACCATTTCACTGTGCCGGTGGCCATGAAGAACCCTTTCCCTGGCAAATATTCGTTCACCATCGTGCGACTGCACAACAGCGTTTTGTCTCGATTTTTGATGGGGAAGTTCGTCAAAGGCGCGCATCATGCGCGGATAACAAAAGTCGGTCAAACAAATATCGACATGTTTCTTATAGACTTCTTTTAGCGCCGAGTCAATTTCTGGTTTGGCCGGAACCCAAATTCAACCTGAGGGTGCCTGAGGCATAAGCCTCAACTGACGAGGTGGCGGAGCTCAAGGCGTTCCAAAAAATATTCCACGCCCCGGAACCAATCGCAAGCCGGCGCATTTCCGTGGTGTCAGCAATTCAGAGAGCAATCTCGGTAATGCTGGCAAAAGAACGCCTCCCGCACATTAAGCGGTGCGAGAGGCGTTCTTGTAAGTGCCCTTGTCTGACGCAATTCCCAGGGGAAAACCGTTTCACACTTTCCTTAAACTCACGCTGGCGGCCTACAGGATCGCGCTGATCAGCGGCAGGATCTCGTAGTGGAAACCGCGGCCGGAGCTCGACACCGGATCGCCGTCGGTGACCGCTCTTGCCTCGGCTTCGCTGCCGACACGCAGGATCAGCAGACCCCAAGGACCGGCCGGGTCGGCGACCGGCCCGGCCAGGATCATGGTGCCCTCGGCAAGCTTGCCGCGCAGATAGTCGGCATGCCGGCCCATCAACTCCCTCTCCTCCTCCGTCAGGGTGAAGGCGAAGTCCGGCCGAGGCGGGATCAGCCGGCAGTGGAAGATTGTTGGCGCGGTAGTCTCACGCGGTCCATCATTGCTGGCCATCGGTCACTCACCGTGATGTCATTAGTGGTCCTATTCGTCCGGGCCGGGTTCCGGCCAAGTCTCCTTCGCTGCTTCCGCATACCAGTGCCGCATCGCCGGCGTTGCCAACACGGCGTCGACGTAGGCGCGCGTGTCGGGCGCGAGCTTGCCGCCATAGGTGTCGAAGCGGGTGACGACAGGTGCATACATGGCATCGGCCGCGGTGAAATGACCGAACAGGAAGGGGCCGCCTTTGCCGTATTGTTCCCGGCACTGGCGCCAGATCGTTTCGATGCGCGCGCGCTGCATTTCGCCTTCGGCGTCGAGCGGCTTGTGGCCCTTCGGCCGGCGCAAATTCATCGGCCAGCCATAGCGCACCTCGCGAAAGCCGGAATGCATCTCGGTCGCCACCGAGCGAGCCAAGGCGCGGGCGCCGATATCCTGCGGCCAAAGTTTTTTCTCCGGAAACAGGTCGGCCAGATATTCAAGGATGGCAAGGGTTTCCCAGACAATCCTGCCATTGTGATTCAACACTGGCACAAGGCCGGTGGGCGAGACTTTCGCCAGAGCGGCAAAAGTCTCGGGCGTGCGCAGGCGCACGAAACCTTCCTCGAACGGGATCTCCAGATGCTTCATCGCCACCCATGGCCTCAGCGACCAGGACGAAAAGCACTTGTTGGCGATGATGAGCGTAAATTCAGCCAAGGCGGTCTCCCCAAAATTTCGTCACACTAGTCACACGATACGACGCGGCAAAGCGTTTCGGCGACCATATAAGCGACCAGATGCGACGATGATCGCCGCCCAGGGAACCTAAGCCAAGCCGGCCCGTTTGCCTCCTGCGAATGAATCCCCGGAATCCCAGGAGATGCAAAGATGGTGAACAAGGATCAGGTTGCCGGCGTGGCCAAGCAGGTCAAGGGCTCGGTCAAGGAGGCCGGCGGCAAGGCGACCGGCAACAGGCAGACCCAGGCCGAAGGCACTGCAGACAAGACCGCCGGCAAGGTGCAGAAGGTCTATGGCGACGTGAAGGACAAGATCAAAAAGGCGCTCTGACCCGATCTCGCAGGCAATGAGGAAGGCGGCTCAAGGCCGCCTTTTTCTTGTCAGAGGCTGAGACTCTTGCTGAAGGCGCTGGTGAACTTGACCTCGCCGTGGTCGCCGGCCGCCTCGCCCAGCACTACGTCCATGCTGTCCCCGGTTACCCTCACCAGCGCGAAGCCGCCCATATAGGCGGCCTTCGGCTTGAACAGGTCGAGGCCATCGCTCTTGTAGATCATCGGCACTTCGTGCTGATGGCCATGGAAGATGGCGATGACATTGTAGCCCTTCAGCGCCGCCAGCAGCGCCTGGCGGTCGGCCTCGCTCCACCAATGCGGCGCGCCTGCGCCGTCATCGTCATAGGTGCGCTTGGCCGGGTCCCAGCGCTCGACCGAGAAAGTGTCCCAGCCATAGTGCTGGAACAGGATGACGGGACGGCCATCCGCCGCGTAGGTCGCCAGATCCTGCTTCAGCCACGGCAGGCTGCTCACCGCGCCATGGCCGGTGTCGCCGGCAAAGCGGTGGGTCTGGACGAGATGCAGGCCGCCCCAGTCCCAGGAATAGCAGTCGGTGTCGACATCGTATTCGGTGGCCGGCACCGGCGGCTTGAAGAACACGCCGGGGCGGTGGTTGATCTCGACATAGTCGCGCAATTCACGCCGGTACCAGTCGACATGGGGCGGCGAGCCGTTCTGGTCGAGATCGTGATTGCCGAGGCCGACATAGACCGGCATGTGCACGCGATCGGGACCGACGCCCTGTTGATAGCGCTGGCTGAACTGCAACAGTTGCGTGCCTTCGCTGGGCTCGGTGATCTGGCCGCCGCCATCGTCGGTGATGTCGCCGCCGACAACGAGGCCGAGCGGCGCATCGATGCGGCCGCCGGCCGAACGCAGGCGGGTTGCAACGCCATCGATCTCGACTGGCCATTGCCGGCCGGCCAAGCCATTGAGGACAGCGACATTGCGCAGCAAGGCGGCGTCGGTCTTGCCTTCCTCCAGGCAGTTGGGGCTGAGGCCGCTCGACATGCGGCAGGCATGGACGTCGGCGATGAACAGAAAGGTGGCGTCGATGGGCTGGATGCGCTTGCCGGTCTGGCCAAGCGCGGCGCGCGGCAGCATGCCAGCCATGGTAAGGCCGGCTGCCTGTGCGAGGAAATTGCGACGGGAGAGGACGAGCTTGCGATTCATGACCTGAAATTCAGCACAGCCGGCGCCCCACCGTCCAGTTGCCAGGAATGGCAGGTCGACACGGCACTGTGGCTCTGGCATTTCTTGGGTCATGCTGGCGCGTAGCAAATACAAGCAGAGGGGGAGGATTTCATGAGAGCCGTTTCGATAGGCGTGGTGCTGGCTGGGTTGCTACCGGCGGCTGCGGTGCATGCCGCCGATTGTGTCGACGCAAAATCGGCCAAGGCCGGCTTCGTTCTGGAAATGCCTGGCGTCCGCAGCGAGTTTCGGCCGGTGGCCGGCGGCATGGTGTCCGTCGCCAACAACTACGAATCGCAATCGCCGCAGACACAGTTCCTGTTTGCCGGCCTGGTCGAAGTGTTTCGCGACAGCGATACCGGACGGGTGGCGACGATTCCGTTTTCCGATCTGCGAAAACTGTTTCCGCTGAAGACGGGAGCCAAGAGCACGATCGAATTCGTCGAGTTGTCGCCGAACAAGCAGCCGAAGAGCACCAAGACACTGAGCCTGGTCGTCAAGGGCAAGGAGACGTTCAGCGTCGGCGGCTGCAAATACAACGTGCTGGCGGTCACGGAGACCTTCAAGAACGGCGCCGGCGAAACGCTGGACACATTCACCGCGCTTTATGCTCCCGATCTGCAAGCGTCTCTCGCCCGGCGTTACGACGAAGGGACCAGCGCGGAATCGGTGAACGGTTACGAGACGATCAAGCCGCTTTCCAACTAGAACAGCGCAGTTCCGGCCTCAAGGTTTTCCCGGCCGCAGCAGGATCCTGCGACGCCGCTTCGCTCTGCTCGGGAATGGCGGCGTTGAGCTGCCCTGAAGTTCGGCCAGGCAATCGCGCAGCACGCTGGCATCCTGTGCCGCCTTGGCCATCGACATGGCGCCGGAATAGGCGGCGATGGCGAGTGCCGCAAAGCGCTCGGGGTCGGTGCCCTGCTCCCTCCCCGACTGCTGGTCGGCTCGCACCTTGTCGGCAACCGCCTGACGCCATCCGGCAAAGATATCGTCCAGAGCGGCGCGGAAATCCGGGTCAGCGAGCGACAGTTCATGCGCCAGATTGTTGAGCGGACAGCGGCGCACGAAGCCTTGCTGCTCAAGCTCGGTCGCCACCGCCTCGAACACCGCGCGCACGCCTTCGCGCGCCGAGCCTGCCGCCCGTACAGGGTTGATCCAGGTTTCATCGAGGGCCGCTGCCACGCGCTCCTCGATCACCGCCAGAGCGAGCGCCTTCTTCGTCGGGAAATGATGATGCAGCGCGCCGCCGCTGACGCCTGCGGTCGTCATCAACTCGCCAAGAGCGGATGCATGATAGCCACGCGCCTGGAACGACGCTTCGGCGATATCGAGCACCTTGTTGCGCAGCCCTTCGGGATCGTTGGTGCGTTTTCGCGGCGGCCCTTTCGGAGCCCGAGCAATCTCTGCTGACATTTGCCAACGATAGCAGATTGACAAAACAGGACAACCGGTCTGTTTTAAAAACCGGATGATCATCCTGTTTTTGGAGACGACACAATGACCGTACCCCTGAATGCGCCTGCGACGGCAAGCCTGCTCGCTTCGCCTGTCGTCGAGTTGCGGCAGTACACGCTGAAGCCGGGACGGCGCGAGACGCTGATCGACATCTTCGACAGTCGGTTCATCGAAGGCCAGGAACACGCCGGCATGACCATCATCGGACAGTTCCGCGACCTCGACCGCCCCGACATATTCGTCTGGCTGCGCGGCTTCGATGGCATGGAAGCGCGGAAGCAGGCGCTCACCGCCTTCTATGACGGGCCGGTGTGGACGGCGCACCGCGACGCCGCCAATGCGACGATGATCGATTCCGACGATGTGCTGCTCTTGAAGCCGGCATGGCCAGGCGCCGGCTTCGATCTGTCAGGCGCGCAGCGAGGCGCCATGCCGGCGGATGGAAAGCCAAGCGCAGACAATGGCTTGACCGGTGTTGTTGTCATCCAGATTCATCATCTGCGGTCTGGCGCCGAAGCCGATTTCGCCGGCAATTTCGAAACGGATGCCGTTCCGGTCCTTATCGGCGCCGGCGGACGGTTGCTTGGCGCCTTCATCACCGAGCACGCCGAAAACAGCTTTCCCCGCCTGCCGGTGCGCTTGAGCGAAAACGTCTTTATCGCGGTGACGGGTTTCAACAGTCCCGAGGCGCATGCCAGTTACGAAGCCGCAGTTGCCGCTTCGCCCCAATGGCAAGCGGCCGATGTGACCTGGCGGACCGAAACCTTGCGCCTGACGCCGACGTCGCAGTCGCTGCTGCGGTAACCGGATCGGCACGCGGCCAACCGAAGTTCATACTGAGCGATAGGCCGGCGGCTTGACCGCCCTCGCCGATCGGCATTGCCTTCGTGACGCGGGCAACAGCGAGAGCATTCGATGCGACTTGGCCTTCAATGAGACTTTCTGGCAAACGAGCACTGGTGACCGGCGGCTCGGACGGCATCGGCCTGGCGACATCGGAAGCTTTCTTGCGCGAGGGCGCCGACGTGCTGATCGTCGGTCGCGACACCAGCAAGCTCGAGACCGCCCGCGAGACACTTGCGGCGGCGGGCAACGTCGGCACCCAGTCGGCCGATCTCTCGACCTCGTCCGGCATCGATGCCGTGGTCGATCGCGCGAAAGCAACCGGCCCGCTCGACATCCTCGTCAACAATGCCGGCGTCGCTTATCTGGTGCCTTTCGAGACCGTCACCGAGCACCAATTCCAGCAATCCTTCGCGCTCAATGTGACGGCGGCGTTCTTCCTTACCCAGCGGCTGCTGCCGCATCTCGGCGCCAACGCCTCCGTCATCAATATCTCGTCCTACTTCGCCGACAAGATGATCCCGAAGCGGCCGTCGAGCCTGTATTCCTTGTCCAAGGGCGCGCTGAATTCGCTGACCAAGTCGCTGGCCTTCGAGCTTGGTCCGCGCGGCATCAGGGTCAATGCGATTGCGCCCGGCACGGTCGACACCGCCATGCGGCGCAAGTCGATCGACAACCTGCCGGCGGCAGCGCAAGCCGAGCTGAAGACCTATGTCGAGCGCAGCTACCCGCTCGGCCGCATCGGCCAGACCAGCGATCTTGCCGGCATCGCCGTCTATCTGGCCAGCGACGAGGCGGCGTGGACCAGCGGCGGCATTTTCGCGATCGATGGCGGGTATACGGCGAGGTGACCGTTTGGACGGCCCTCGGCCTCGAACAAGCGGAGCACTTGACCAAACTTCCGATACCGCGTCTGTCTGCAGATTGAGCAATGCTTCAGACATTCGTGGTGCCATGCCGTCTATCGATCCACTGATCCTCTTCTACACAACGTTCTTCAGCAAACCCGTCGATATCGCGTCGATACAGTGCGAAATGCCCGGGCGGTGGACACTGGACAAACGACGGATTTCCGAGGCCGCGGCAGTCGTCTTCCATATTCCGAACTTTCGCGAAGTTGGCGATGCCTACAAATACCCTGGTCAATATTGGGTCGCCTGGTCGATGGAATGCGGCCAAAACTACAAGCGACTTGCCGACCCCAAAATCATGCGGCACTTCGATATCATCATGACGCATGAATCCCGGTCCGATGTCTGGGTACCCTACCTTCCGCGTGCGGTGTGGTGGAAAGATGCGCTGGCCAGACCAATCGTACCGAAAACGGAAGAAGCGCCGGTCGCACTCTTCCAGTCGGCCGGCCTGAATTATAGCGGCCGTGTCGATTTGGCGAACGAACTGGCGCGCCACATCAAGATCGATTCTTATGGCCGATATCGCAACAACCGATCGGTCTCTGGCCCCGATCTGGGCTCGAAGACCAAGATCGAAACCATTGCGCGGCACAAATTCTGCCTGGCCATGGAGAACTCGATCGAGGCCGACTATGTCACCGAGAAAATCTATGACGCGTTCATGGCGGGCACGGTGCCGATCTACCTTGGCGCTCCCAATGTGGACGAGTTCGTTCCGGAGCACTCCTTTATTGACGCCAGTGCCTTCGCCAGCGCCAGCGATCTTGCAGCCTATCTCCAGCACCTGATCGCAACGCCGCAAGACTACGAGGCTTATTTCGACTGGCGCTCAAAGCCATTGCCCGACAACCTCGTCAAACGGGTGCAATCATTGGAAACACCCGCGTTCTGCAGACTGATGAGCGTCGTGCGCCAGCGTCTGGAGGCGCGGACAAGCAAGCCTTCCGGACGGCGAACACTTCCGTTCGGCTACAGATCCTATCTCAGGACAAAGCTGCGCCGTTGGAGGAAAAAGGTTCCGAGCTGACGGTCCGCGATCAGGCGCGCTTTCAGCAAAATACGGAGAACAAAGAGCGTCTCTTGCGACGTCGAGACGGCTTCGACCTTGCCGCCATGCATCTTGGAAATCTCCGAGGCTATGTGGAGGCGCTCCCAGGGTGGACTTGAAATTCTCGGTTTCGCGATCCGAAGCTCGATCCGGATGCGATGCCGGATTTTGGTCGGGAAACTGAACAGAAGGACAAGTGCATAAGCTACCTCATCGCTGCTGTTGCCAGTGAGACGCCGGCACGGATGGTAGTTTGTGTGGCAGCGTCGCTCGTAGGTAGAGTAGGTAGACATGAATGGTTGTGTGCGTCAAGTTCTGCAAAATGGGGCGGCCATGATGCTGGTCATGCGGCTTGGCGCAGAGCGAGCTTCTTGTGCTCGCGCAGGTCGTCC
>NZ_JAMYSN010000034.1:0-41812 GCF_040321955.1 Mesorhizobium sp. M0217
GGCGTTCCTTCGCGGGAATCAGGTGACGTGAACAATCACCAGCCTGCCATGACCGCCCCCTCTCAGCGAATTTGCAGAACTCTCAGCACACTACCTCGCCTTCGGCGACATCTCCCCTAAAGGGGAGATTACCCCACCAGCGTCTCACACCCTCCCAGCCGCATATTCCAGCGCCACCACGCCATTGCTGAACTGTACGGTCGAGATCGGCTCCAACGCCACCGGCATATCGGGCGGGAACAGCTTCTTGCCCTCCCCGACGGAGCCAGGGTAGCTCAGCAGCCTGACGCGATCGACCAGACCATGGCGCAGCAATTCCCGCGCGACGCTCAGGCTGCCATGCACATAGATGTTGCCGCCGCTGCCTTGCTTCAGCGCCCGAACCGCTTCCGGCAACACACCCTTCAGCAACTCGGCCGGTTTCCAGTCGAGTGCCTTCGGGCTTGTCGACGCGACATATTTCGGCAGCGCATTGAACCGGTCGGCGAAGTCTCCGGTTTCCTTGGGCCAAGAGCCGGCAAAAATCTCGTAGGTCGTGCGCCCCAGAAGCATGGCCCCGCTGTCGGCAAGCTCGTCCTCCTTGAACCTTTGCATCTCATCGTTCCAGGTCACGCTGGGCAGCTTCTCGACCTCGGCGATGCCATCGATGCTGATGAATTCGGTGACAATAAGGTTTCTCATGGCGCTCTCCTTCTTCTGTCAAAGGACGAACCGTGTGAGCCTTTTGCGACCGCTCTGCGAAAAAAAAGCGCTTTGTTGAGCAGGCGTTGCTGTCGGGCGCTGGCCCATCGCGCTTAAAGGGGGGCGCTTCGGACACCATCGACAAACGCCAGAACGACCACACACGGAGCAACGCAGTAAACCAGTCTCGCTCTGCGGCCCGTCTTCGTCACAGCGTCGCTTGCGTCGAGATCGACGGTGATGTCCTCATAGCCCAGCACTTCGCCATCAAGCGGGTAGGCGGCCTTGTAGACAGCTTCCTTGGCGGCAAAAAGGATGCGACCGGCAAGATACGGGTCGGTTGCGTCGATCCGGTCAGCGGGGGCTGCAACCAGCGCGAAGATGTCGTCGGGCAGGGGCAAAGCGGGCTCGATATCGATGCCGAGCGAGGCGACGTGGGAGAGCGGCGCGACGGCCGCCACGGCCATCTCGTCGTCGTGAGCCAGCGACCCCGTTACTCCATGAGGCCATACCGGTGCGCCGGAGGAGCCGCGGAGGATAGCGACGTCGTTCAAGCCCATATCCGCCAGCAACTCGTGCGCGATCCACCGCGCCGCGCCACTCGCCCGCCGCATCAGCGGCAGGCGTGACGGGATGGAGTGTGCTTCCTGCGGCAGCAAATGGTTCTCATCGCCTTCGCGGATCGTGCGGCATCCGATCCGAACGCCGGCGGGTGCCATGGCGGCCATCGCCGCCAGCAACTGCGCCGACAGGCTGGCGCCGGCATCGAGCGGGCGCGTCATGGCTGTTCGCCCCGCAGAGCGAGGTCGGCGATCATTTCCCCGTCCTCGTCGGGCCCTTCTTCGACGAAACCGGCAGCGCGATAGAGGCGGCGTGCCGCTTCATTCCCAGGTTCGTAGCAGATCGAAACGTGGCTGATGTGGCCGAGCCGCATGATTTCATCCAGCACTTCGCGCAAAGCGGCCTTGCCGTAGCCTTGGCCCTGATGGACGCGATCGATCATGAAGCGGTAGATCCGCGCCTCGTCGTCGTCCTCTGGCGCCTCATACATCAGGAAACCGACGACGCGATCCCCTGCCATGACGACGCGCGGCCGTGCGTCCCCGTCGGTTTCGGCTTCGTCCAGCGACTCCGCATTGCTGGCGACAAAATCGATCTGATCCGCGGCCAGTTCCAGAGCCGCGACCAGGGCCCGGTTGGCCGCAGTCACCGAAACGAGACGGACGTCTGCGCCCATCAAGCCGTTGCCTTGACGCTATCCTCCGGCAGCGGCTCGACGAAGCGATGCAGCTTGGCCGGGTTGCCCCGCCAGATCGAGTTGGGTTCCAGCTCTTCGCCCTTCATCACGAAGGAGTCCGCGTCGACCATCGAGCCTTTGCCCATCACCACGCCGTAGTGGACAAAGGCGGAAGGTCCGAGCGTGCAACCATCGCCGATGCGGATGAAATCGGACTTGAACGCGCCTTCTTCCAGCGAGTGGGCCTGAATGACGCAGCCCTCGTTGAGCGTGACGTCGTCGCCGATCTCGACCAGCGAGCGCTCGGTCAGGTTGCTGCCGCCATCATAGACCCGGCTGCCGACCTTGACGCCGAGCAGGCGCAGGATCATCGGCCGGAACGGCGTGCCGGCGAACAGGCGCACGATCGGCGAATCCGCCAGCTTCCAGTGGCGTTCGTGGCGCCAGAAGGCGACGTCGTAGATCGTCGTCATCTGCGGCTTTAACCGGCCAAAGCCAAGGCTTGCCCGCTCGACCAGAATGTAGAACGGAATGGTGATCGCCGAGGTCAAAAGCACGGCGGCGAACAGGGCGACCTCCGCCCATTCCGTATAGTAGTTTAGCGCCCGGTCCCAGATCGCCAGCGTGACGAACAGCATGACCCATTGCGTTGCCAGGAACAGAAGAATGGTCACCAGGTTGTGGCGGTTCTTGTGCGGGATGCGCCGGCGCCGGTCGGCCTCGTCGACGCCGGCTATAAGCTCCTTGTCGCGGTTCACCATGCGCGGGATTTCAAAGGCAGGCGAACCGAGAAGGCCGACATTCTGGCGCACCGGCCCGTCGATGGGGATCATCACCTTGGTGCCGAGCAGCACGTTGTCGCCGGTGCGGCCGTCCGGCGGATAGTAGATGTTGTTGCCGAGATAGTTGCGTTCGCCGATGCGCGTCGGCTCGAGCCTGAAGGCCGAGGCGGACTTGTGCATGTTGATCATGAACAGCCCGTCCGAGACCATGGTCTCGGTGCCGATCTCGCACAGAAGCGGGTTTTCATGCTGCTGGTTGGAGCCGAAATTGGAGCCGGTCTGCACCACTCTGTTGAGGTTCCAGCCGATGGCGCGCATGTAGTGCACGATTGCCGAGCTGTCGCCGGCCAGGAGCCCGAGCACGCGGGAATTGCTGGCGAATTCGGCGACGGTCTGCAGCCAGTAGCGGAAACCGTAAAGCGTGTAGGTGCGGCCCGGCTTCAAGATGAGGCTGGTCAGGCGCGGCACCAGCGTCGCTGCCAGGAAAGCCGCCGCGATATAGCCGAAAAGCGTGACCGTGGTGCCGATTGCGACAAGGCCGATCGTCTCCTGATAGTCGTCGCCGACATATTCCCAGTAGCTGTGGAACAGGAGCGGCAGCGGGGTGACAAGGCCAAACAGGCCGACCAGCTGCAGCGCTTCATAGAGGAAGCGCCGGACCTGGTAAGGATTGACATTGCGCACCTTGCAATAGTCCGCCGTGGTCGGCACCGCCGGCGATCCATGCCAGTGCTCGCCGTCCGGGATGCTTTGCCCGCGATGCAGCGAGGACGAATGGCCGAGCTGGGCGCCGTTGCCGATCCTGGTGTCGATATCGAGCGTGGAGCCGACGCCGACGAAGGCATCGCGGCCGATGGTCAGCGGCCCGGTGTGGATATAACCGGACTGGGCCCTGAAGCCGAGGATCATCGATTCCTTGCGCAGGATGGTGTTGGCGCCGATGGAAATAAGATCCGTGCAGACGGGCACGGATTTCGATTCGATGACGGCGTTTTTCCCGAGCTTGGTGCCGAGCAGCTGCAGATAGAGGCTGTAGAGCGGGCTGCCGCGGAACAGCACGACGGGCGCGGTGCGGATCAATGTCTTGACCACCCAGAAGCGGAAGTAGCGCACGCCCCAGATCGGAAACGCCTCGGCCTTCCACCGGCCGATGAGCACCCATTTCGCAAGGACGGCAAAGCCCGACATGCCGAAGAACACGGCCGCCGAAAGCGCCACGCACCGGATATAGAGCTGCAGCGGATCGTCGAGCGCGTCATACATCCAGTTGAGGCCGTCATTGATCGCCCAGAGCGCCACGTAGCTGTAGAGGCCGTAGAACGAAAGCTGCGCCGCGCCGCAGGTCCAGTAGGCGAAATTCGAGGCCCGGCGGGTGAGGACCGGCTCGTTGGTTGCCGTCGTCATCTCCTCCGCTACCCCCAGATGCAGCGCCAGGCGCGCCACTGTGGGATAGAGATAGATGTCGCGCATCGACGTCGTCGCCCATTCCTTCCTGGTGCGCACGCGCGCGCAGAAATGCGCCATCAGCAAGGAGTTGGCGCCGAGATCGTCGAAGAAGTGATCCTCGACCGACACCGCGTCGAATTTCAGCACCGTGGCCAGCGCTTCCGCCAGGAATCGCTCGTCCTCATTGCCGGGCGGCACCATCGTGCGATCGGCCGAAAGCCGGACGCTCGTCGGCTTCGGCAGTTGGCGCAGGTCTACCTTGTTGGAGACGGTCATCGGGATGGCGGGCAGCTCCTCCAGATAGGCGGGCACCATATAGTCCGGCAGCCGCCGCTTCATCGTCTGGGCGAGATCCCCTCGGGAAATCGCCGCTACGCCGGTTTTAAGCGCGTAATAGGCAACCAGTTCGACGCGGCCGGGCTCGATCTCCCAGGTGGTGACGGCGGCCTGCGCGATCTCGGGCTGGTCGAGCAGCACCGCCTCGATCTCGCCGAGCTCGATGCGATATCCGCGAATCTTCACCTGCGTGTCGATGCGCCCGGCATACTCGATCTCGCCGCTATCGTTGATCCGGCCAAGATCGCCGGTGCGGTAGATGCGCTGCGACGGGTTGTTCGGCAGGCCGACGAAATCGGCGATGAATTTCTGGTCGGTCAGGTCCGGCCGGTTCAGATAACCGACGGCGAGCCCGATGCCGGCAATGCCGATCTCGCCCAGTTCACCGGGCTCGGCAAGTTGCGGCAGCGAAGCGTCGAGAATGACGATCGAGTAGGTCGGCAACGGAGCGCCGATGGTCACCGGACGGTCCGGCGTCAGCGCCCCCATCGTTGCGGTGACGGTCGCCTCGGTCGGCCCGTAGGTGTTGAGGATCTGCCGGCCCGGCTTCGACCAGCGCACCACCAGATTGTGGGGGCAGGCCTCGCCGCCCACCAAAAGCGTGCGCAGGCTGGGCACATCCGATGTCATCGATGACAACAATGTCGGGCTGCAGGCCATGCAGGTGATGTCATGGAGGCGCAGGAAATCCGCCAGTTCCTCGCCCACCAGCGGCATCTGGCCAGGTGCCGGCACCACCGTCGCGCCGGCGACGAACGGCACCCAGATCTCTTCGGAGGAAAAGTCGAAGGCAATGGTCATGCCCTGATAGACCCGGTCGCCCGGCCGGTAGCCATAGGAGGCGGCGGCGACGTGTATGAAATTGACGAAACTCTGGTGCGTGATGACCACGCCCTTGGGCTTGCCGGTGGTGCCCGAGGTATAGAGGATGTAGCAGATGTCGTCGTTCGCCTGCTGCTTCAGCGGCGCGGGCGACTGTGTGGAGATGTCGGCGGCGGCGCTGTCGATCAGTACATGGGGAACGGGCAGTTGACCGGCGCGCGACGCATAGGCGGCGATGGTGACGATCATGCTGACGCCGGCGTCTTCGATGATCAGCGCCATCCGCTCCTGCGGAAACGCGGTGGCCAGCGGCACGAAGGCAGCCCCCGCCTTCATCACCGCCAGCAACGCCACATAGGTCTCCGCCGACCGGTCGAGAATGAGCCCGACCCGGTGGCCCGGCCGCACGCCGTGCTTGATCAGCATGCGGGCGAACTGGTTGGCGCGGCTGTTCAGCTCCTGATAGGTCCACACGCGCCCGTCGGAGATCACCGCCGGCAACGTGGCGAATGTCACGGCGAGCTGCTCGAACACCGTATCGAGCCGCTCACCCGGCTGCAGGGCAAAGTCGGCGCCCGTCAGGACCTGGCCGTCCCTTGTCGGGCCGCGAGCGATCCGTGCCAGCGCATCGATGCCTGGCAGGCCGCCGATCGGCATTGCCGCGTCGCTGTCCAGTTCGGCGATATCGTAGTCCATGTCCATACTTTCTCGTCCTCGCCGGGCATCGCCCGGCTGTTCATGCCGCCGCTGGAGCAGGCACTGCGCCGCCGCTGCGATTTTGTTGGTGGAGGGCTTCCAAAAAGGAAGTGCCCGGAATCCCGACGGGGAAGCTTATGCCACCCGATCTTTTCGCCGGTTTTTCCGAACTGTTGAATTTTGTTTCTGGAGTGTGTCTGGGCGGGGATTTGCCGGGCCTCGTTGACCCTTGCGGGGCAGGGGTTCAGCCTCAGTGGCGACCCGGAAAGAGACTATGAGCGAACCTCATGCGGACGGCGCCGGCGAGCTGTCTATAATGGAGCGCTACGGCGACCCAGCAGCAGAGCGATGCCCAACGCCGGAAGCGTCGCCGCCGCGACGGCGAAGAAGACGAATTGCAGCCCGGTCGACGCAGCGACCAGGCCGAGCGCCGGACTGCCGAAGCCGAGCGCCACGTCGAGGAAGACGGTGTAGAGTCCCATGGCCAGGCCGCGGCTGCGCGACGGAAGACGGCTTACGGCCTCGGCGCCGAGGCCGGGATAGACCAGCGAGTAGCCGAGGCCAGTCAGGCCCGCTCCGATCGCGGCGACAACAGGCCCGGTCGCAAGCCAGATCAGCATCAGCCCTGCCGCCTCGACCACAACGAAGATCACAGCGACGCGTGCGCCCCCAAGCCTGTCGGGCAGGTGGCCGAAGCACAGCCTTGCCACGATCAGCGACGCGGCATAGGCCGTGAACGGAAGCCATACCGGCTGCCAGCCCCGCTCGGAGAAGAGCAGGGCGCCGAAGCCCAGAATAGCACCATAGCCGAGGCTGCTGAAAGCAGCTCCGACGCCAGGAAGCCAGACCGCTTTCGCCACGCTCCTCCATGACTGCGGCACGCTGCCCGCGACGGCGCTGGTGTCGCGCATCGGCAGGATGCCAAGCAGCGTCGCCAGCGGCAGGACGATCGTCGCGAGCGCGATCGCGGTGAAACCGCTCGCCGCATAGAGCGCAGATCCGACCGGCGCTCCCAGCGCGAGCGCCGCAAACATGGCCGTGCCCACCCAGGCTATGACTTTTCCGGAGTTCTGTCCGCCCGCAACGGAGAGGCCCCAGGCGACGCCGCCGGTGATGATGAAGCTCTCGGACGCGCCCAGTACTGCCCGGCCGGCGAAGAGCGCCGATGCGGACGCTACCGGCCGGTCGAGCAATGCCAGCGAGCCGAGGTAAAATAGCCCGGCAAGGGCAGCGGCAATGAGGCCGACGACGACGGCGCGCTTGCCGCCGCGTCCATCGGCATAGTTGCCAGCCCCGATGCGCGACAGCATCGAAGCGACGAACTGGCTGCCCGTCACCAGTCCCACTGCGAAGGGGCCGAAGCCGAGCTGCAGGTGAAGATGCAGCGGCAGGACGGGTAGCGCCAGGCCGATCAGCAGGAAGCCGGCGAAGACGGCCGCCATGATCGGCACCAGCTCCGCCATGACGCCATTTCGGTCTGACATCCGCGCCATTTTGGTCAATCGGTAATCCAACTGTTCGGATCAGTAGCGTTCGTAGGTCACGCGCCAGCCTTCGGTCGGGTTGTCAGGCGTGAGGACCAGTTTGTTGTCCGAGACCTCGAATTTGCGTTTCATGCTCTTGCCGACAAGGTTGCGGACCAGGGAGGACTCGATCGTGATGACGAAAGTCTTGTCCTGGTCGTTGATGGCGACCGGCCCGTAATAGGCTTCGTAGCCATTCGCCGTGTAAGGCGTGTCCGGCGCCTTGGGGTCGGGGTTCTGCGCCTGCACCGAGAGGGTGCCGGCCTCGGTGAAGATGACCTGGCCGGAATAGGGCACGGGCTTCAGGTTTCCCTCGGCGCCGGCCTCCAGCGACGTCATGCGCCATGCGCCGATGATCGCAGGCTCTTGCGAGAAAGCTGGCGTGGCGACCGAAAGCGCAAGCGCAAGGGCGGCAATCTTCAATCTCATCGTCATATGTTGTCCCTTTTCTGAGTTGTGGGTGCGCACAGGCCGTCCGCCCGATTGCTGCTCACACCGAAAGCATGACCTTGATGGCGCGACGCTCGTCCATGGCGCGGTAGCCTTCAGCGACCTCGGCCAGCGGCAGCTTGAGGTCGAAGACCTTGCCGGGCTTGATCCGACCTTGCAGCACACGGTCCATCAGGTCGGGCAGGAAACGGCGCACCGGCGCCGGGCCGCCCAGCATTCGTTTCTGGCCGAAGAATAGTTTTTGGCCGTCGAAGTTCACGCCATGCGGCACGCCGACATAGCCGATGGTGCCGCCGGGGCGGGAGCAGGCCAGCGCCTGGTCGAAGGATTCTCCCGTGCCGACGCATTCCAGCACGGAGTCCGCGCCGACGCCCTTGGTGAGTTCCTTGATGCGGGCCACGCCTTCCTCGCCGCGCTCGGCGACGATTTCGGTGGCGCCGAACTCGCGGGCGAGCTTTTGGCGGCTGGCGTGCCGGCTCATGGCGATGATGCGCTCGGCGCCCATCTCCTTGGCCGCAAGCACGCCCATCAGGCCGACCGCACCATCGCCGACCACCACCACCGTCGATCCTTCGCGGACCTCGGCTGCGTCGGCCGCATACCAGCCGGTGCCGAGCACATCGGACACAGCCAGCAGGTCAGGGATGAGTTCGGCCGGCGGCACCTCGGCGGTGGCGACCAGTGTGCCATCGGCCAACGGCACGCGGGCGTAAGGCGCCTGCGCGCCCGACATGAACTCGCGCTGCACGCAAGACGACTGGAAGCCGAAGCGGCAATGCGGGCAGGTATTGTCCGAGAGGCAGAATGACCCGACGACGAACTGGGCGGGGCGGACCGTGCGCACCTCTGCGCCGACCTCGACGACGATGCCGCAATATTCGTGGCCCATATGCATCGGCCCGGCGACCGGCTGCAGCCCGCGATAGGGCCACAGGTCCGAGCCGCAGATGCAGCTTGCCGACAGCTTGATGATGGCGTCCGTCGGCCGCATGATTTTCGGATCGGCGATTTCCTCGCAGCGGATGTCGCCCGGTTTGTGAAGAACGGTTGCAAGCATGTTGGTTCCTTTCGAGGGGAGAAGATCAGGCGCCGTAGTCGGCGTCGCTGACATGTTCCAGCCAGTCCACGACCTTGCCGTCCTTGACCTCCTGGAGGGCAATGTGGGTCATGGCGGTCTGAGGCGACGCGCCGTGCCAGTGCTTTTCGCCGGGCGCGAACCAGACGACATCGCCCGGATGGATTTCCTCGACCGGGCCACCTTCGCGCTGAACTCGGCCCAGGCCGGAGACGACGATCAGCGTCTGGCCGAGCGGATGCGTGTGCCAGGCGGTGCGGGCGCCAGGCTCGAAGGTCACCTGCGCGCCTTGAACCCGCTCGGCGTCGAAGGGATTGAAGAGCGGATCGATCCGCACCGTTCCGGTGAACCAGTCAGGCGGTCCCTTGCCGGAAGGCCTGGTGCCGGCGCGAAGAATGTCCATGGTGATCTCCTTTGCGTCCTCAAATGCGTTCGATGCGAAGCGGGAATTTGCCGCGAATGTGCAGGGCCTGCTCGCCCTCGTCGAAGCGGCCAAGCCTGATCAGCCCGGGATGGCGGTAGTCGGCGTAGAACATGGCCAGGTTGCCCCACGGCATGAAATAGCACAGGTCGTAGGGCTGCTCGTCGGCGAACGGGCCGCTTCCCTCCTCGGTCAGCTTGCGTGGCAGATAGGCGATCTTCTCGTTATGGGCGTAGTCATCGATCTCGAGGTCGAGCGGCAGCATGGAGAAGAAGTCGCGCGCCGAGGGATTGTCGTAGAGCGTGGCGGTCATGATGCGGCCGTTGAAAACCATCCTGATCTTCATTTCGGTGGGCTCCTGGCCGACGGGAGATTGGCTTTCCTGGCTGGCGGCTGTGCGAGGCAGGGCCGCCACCGCGAGCGCGACGCCGAGCAATGTCCGGCGGCTGAGCGGCGCACGTTCGATCGTCATGGCAAAGACCTCCGGGCCATATGCGCTGCGGCGAGGGCGGCGAGCGCCGATCCGCAGAGCAGCAGCGCGCCCAGAGTGAACGGTGCCCACCAGCCGACCGTATCGAACAGCGTGCCGCCGATCGCCGCGCCGCCGGTGATGGCGAGCTGGATCACGGCTACCTGCAACCCGCCGCCGGCCTCCGCGTCGTTCGGCAATGTTCGGCTGAGCCACGTGCCCCAACCAACCGGCGCGGCCATGCCGAAGAAGCCCCAGGCAACGAGCAGCAGCGCTGTGGGACCCGGGAGTGCACCGAAGGCGATGAGCGCGGCGGCCAGCGCAGCCATGACCAGCGGGATGACGGTGAGGATGCTGAACAGACGCGTGCGCAAGAGCCGGCCGACGCACCATGTGCCGAGCACCCCGGCCAGCCCCATCGCCAGCAGGACCGCCGAGAGGGCGGCGATATCGAGCCGGGTGACGTTCTCGAGGAAGGGCCGCAGATAGGTGAAGAGCGCGAACTGGCCCATGAACAGCATCATGATCGACGCCATGCCGGTGGCGACGGGAAGACGGCCGAGCAGCGCCAGCGGATTGCCGGCACGATTCCTGCGGCGCGGCGGCAGCGCCGGCAGGCTTGTCCACTGCCAGGCCAGCGCCAGGAGGCCAAACGGCACGACGAGGAAGAAAGCGCCGCGCCAGCCGACATAGGCGCCAAGAAAACTGCCCAGCGGCGCGGCGATGGTGGCCGCAATGGCATTGCCGGCGTTCAGCATGGCGAGACCCTTCGGAACCATGTCTTGCGGCACGAGGCGCATGACGATCGCGGTCGACATCGACCAGAACCCGCCGATCGCGATGCCGAGCAGCGCCCGGCCGACCATGAGCAACGCGTAGTTCGGCGCGAAGGTGACAGCCAGACCGGACACGATGAGGAGGAGGGTGAAGCCGGTCACGACCAGTCGGCGGTCGATGTGGCGCGGGAGGCCGGCGACCAGCAGGCTGGTCACGACGGCGAAAGCGCCCGAAATCGAGATCGCCTGTCCCGCCCGGCCCTCGGTGATGCCGAGATCGGCCGCTAGCGGCGACAGCAGGCTGACCGGCATGAATTCCGATGCGATGAGCACGAAAACACACAGCGCCATCGACAACACCGCGCCCCATGCGGCGCGGTTTTCAACAAGCCCTGTGTCGTATGTGGTTTCCATGATTGGCATCCTGGCAAAGCGCCGGACGGATCAGCCGCAAATTCCCGTCGCTGCTGGAAGATATTGCAGGGGAACCCATTTAAGTAGACTAAGCAATCCGCATGGACTTATCTGCTCATGATATGAATGTCCGACGGGAGGTGCCCTGTGCAGCGCGATGGCATGAAGGATCTGCTCTGGTTCGTGGCGGTCGCCCGGGAGCGCAGCTTCACCAGGGCGGCGGCAAAGCTCGGAACCTCGCAGTCGACCCTGAGTTCGACAATCAAGGAGCTTGAAGCTCGTCTTGGCGTCCGCCTGCTGACGCGTACGACGCGGAGCGTCTCTCCGACCGAGGCCGGCGAGCGACTTTTCCAATCTCTCGTTCCCCGCTTCGAGGAAATCGAATCCGACCTCGCAAGCCTGGTGGCGTTTCGCGACAAGCCCTCCGGAACGGTCCGCATCACCCTGTCCGACCATGCGCTCCAGACGACCGTCTGGCCGAAGCTCCAGCCCTTGCTCAACGACAATCCCGACGTTCGCGTCGAGCTCTACAGCGACAACGGCATGAAGAACATTGTGGAGGAGCGCTTCGACGCAGGCGTGCGGCTTGGCGAGAGCATCGACCGGGATATGATCGCGGTGCGCATCGGGCCGGATTGGAGGCTCGTGGCCGTGGCTTCGCCGGACTACTTTTCCCGCCATCCGGTTCCGACCGCGCCCCAGGACCTGGTCGACCATGACTGCATCAATATGCGGCAGGCGACGTTCGGCGGATTGTATGCCTGGGAATTCGCCAGGGACGGCCGCGACCTTCGGGTGCGGGTGGAAGGCCAACTCACCTTCAATTCGTCCATTCCCATGATCGAGGCTGCGGCAAGCGGCTTCGGGATCGCCTACGTTCCGGAAAACCTCGTCAGCCACCACATCGCCGAGGGACGCCTCAGGCTCGTGCTTGACGACTGGAGCCCGCCATTTGCCGGCTATCACCTCTACTATCCGAGCAGGCGACAGCTCTCCCCTGCCATGGCGGTGATCATCGACGCGCTCCGCCATCGCATCTGACGCCAGGACTGTTTGGATTATGAAGCTGACCTGGTGAATGCAGGTCCTACCTGGGCATCGCCCGGCTGTTCATGCCGCCGCTGGGGCAGGCGATGCGCCGCCGCTGCGATTTTGTTGGTGGTCCAAAAAGGAAGAACGCGGAATCCCGACTGGGAAGCTTATGCCACCCGATCTTTTCGCCGGTTTTTCCGAACTGTTGAATTTTGATTTGTGGAGTGTGTCTGGGGCGCACAAGATGCAGTAGGGTCTGGTGCTCAGAAGGCGGCGCTACTGGTGCTCGCGCTCTAAGCCGCATAAAGATCTTGCCAAACCCGCCAAGGAACTATTCATAGGGGTACAGCGAATTCAGGGGCGACTCGTGACTGCCAGGAAACTAAAGGCGATCGATCTCTACTCTGGCGTAGGAGGGTGGTCATTGGGCCTCCGACTGGCAGGAATCGATGTTGTGGCTTCGTATGAGCTTTGGGGGCCAGCAAACGAAACCAACTTCAAGAACAATTCCCATCAGGCGCAAACTGTCGACATCCGGCGGCTGTCCTTGGAGGATTTGCCAAAGGGGATCGACATCGTTGTGGGGAGCCCGCCTTGTACGCAGTTCTCGTTCAGCAACAGGGGGGGCGGCGGCGACATCGCTGACGGTTTGCAGGACATCATCAGATTCCTAAATATCGTAGATCGTCTTAAACCAAGGCTATGGGCGATGGAGAACGTCCCCCGCGTGGCCAAGATCATTGAAATGGAGCTCAGATCCGGAGGCGCGCTAGCGGAATTCGCCCACCTTGGCTGTGCCACACATATCGTTGATATGGCCGAGTACGGACTCCCCCAACGTCGGCGCCGATGCATCGCTGGCAATTTCGATGTCGACCTGCTGCAGTCCTATCGAGAGAAAGCGAAAATGCGTACGCTTGGGGACGTGATCACCGCCTTGGCGAACGACTGCGTGGACGATCCCCTATTTGGTATCACGATGCCGCGAGCGGAGGTGACAGATCACGTAGAAGAGGACATCCTCAGCACTGAGGAGGTACGCATCAACTGTGCAAACAAGATGACCCACACGGTCTATAATGCCATGCCTTTCCCGGATCCGCTCCATCGCAGCGTTCGCACGATTACGGCAACATGCACTCGGGTATCCCGCGAGAGTATTGTCATAGCCACGCAAGATCGCCCTGATGCGTTCCGTCGGTTGACCTTACGTGAGCGCGCTAGCTTGCAGGGTTTCCCAATTACATTCCAATTCTATGGCGCCAACTACAGTCAGAAGCTAAGGATGATCGGGAATGCAGTGCCGCCTGCCTTCGCCTATCTCATGGGTCACGCGCTCCAGGATCATGCGGCAAACGAAGTCCTTTCGCTCGACCAGGCTGGCAAGTATTTGAAACGGCCCGTGCCGTTACCGGTTGAGACGGCACCCGATAGAGTTGGCGCAAAGTATCCATCGGATAGGACCTTCAGGTTCGCTATTCCAAGCCTTCAACTCAAAAGCGGCGTCCGGTTTGAGCTGTGCAATGACCGCTCGGGCGATGTCGTCATTTGGCGGATGGCCTTCTATTTCGGGACTTCAAAGGCGATCCATGCAGTGGCGCTGGATGAGGCATTGGCACAGGACCTCGCGCACGGCATGTCGGCGGCATTAAGTGCTGTGGTCAAGACTGCGCTTGACGATGTGAAGCGCTTCATCGCGACCGCCGACATACCCAACATGCAAGCTGTGTGGGCTCACCGGGGACCGGGAGGTACACGCGCGTTTATGGTGCTGGACAAGCTTGATCAGGTCGGAGCAGCGCTTGTCGATGTGCTCTCAAAATACGACGGCGAGGCCCGCCTTCTGGTTGAGAAGGCGATCATCAACGAACACGGTTCAAAAGCTGAAAAACTGCCGGGTTTAGCAAAGCTAGCAAGAAACGCCACAACGATCCTTGCGGGATTGCTGATCGGCTCCGCAGTCAATCCGCTCTTCGACGGTCACGCGCATCGGAGCCCGGCTAGCAGAAAGCCAGCTTTTGGGATGGGGTGACTATGGTCGGGGAGACCCCCGCCCTATATTCGGCGTATGGTTGATCGTCTATCGCCAGCGGGGCGAAGCGCCCTCATGTCACGCATCCGAAGAGCGGACACCAAGCCTGAACTCATCGTCCGGCGACTGCTGCATGGTCTTGGGTACCGTTTCCGCACTCAGTTGGCGCAGGTACCGGGCCGTCCGGATATCGCGTTCCCGGCTCGCCGCAAAGGCATCCAGGTACATGGATGCTTCTGGCACGCGCATGGCTGCAGCCTGTCGCGGCTACCCAAGAGCCGTACAGCCTTCTGGCAAGCGAAGTTTGCTCGCAATAGGGAGCGCGACGAACGGCTGGAAAAGGCTGCCGCTGAAGTAGGCTGGGTAATCCTGACGATCTGGGAATGTGAGACACTTGATGCGGAGCATCTGCGCGATCGTCTGGTTGAGTTTATTGGCGAGACACGGTTGCGGCAATAAATTCAACCTAAGAGTGCAACGTGCTCGAACGACGTTGCCTCGACCTTCCAGCCGCTTCCCGGTAGTGCGAACATCTCAGGTGAGGGTCCTGAGATGATATGCGGAGAATAGCTGGACTGATAGGTCCGCGTACGATCCACAAGATAGAGAGCATACTCTTCGCCGAACTCCGCGGCAGTAGCGATCTCGTTCCTTGACCAGTGGAACGCCTTTGTCGCACCGTATGACTTAACCTCGATGAAGAGATCGTGCTGAAGCGAGGAATGTGCTGCAAACGACATGATGTCGTATCCTGCTGACACATCATCGACAGATATGCGCCGTATCTGGTCTTGGAATGGGTGATTTCGCAGCCGGTTTCGCTCGTACTCAAGTACCCATAGCTCGGCAGCCTCTCCCATTTCGGCCTGCCGCGCTAAATCCGCAGCGAGCTTTTCGGCTGATTTCGAGTGCTTCGGCCGTGCCGCATTGGCCTCTCGCACGGCTGAGATGAATACGGCTCGGTACCGCTCAGTGACTTCCCAGAAACGAGCCTCGGTCCGGTCGCGGGCCGCGATCTCGAAATCTGTCACCCACATGCCAAGACCATCACCCATCTTCGGCATGGTCATTGCGTCTATTGTCACCATGCCGCTGGGATCAAGCCGCATACATCCCCAAGCCCTCTCCTTGACAAGGCGGCCGACTAGCTCGCGCGCGATAGAATCCGAGATTAGGGTCATCGGATTCTCTGCGAAGTCGCCCGCGAGGCGGATCAACCCTGTGGAAGATGTGGCGATGACCCCATAGCCAAGCAGCTTGGCGACTGTGTTCCACGCTCGCGACCAGGAAATTGGAGTTGACGCCGCGAGATCGCGGATCAATTGCTCCTGTGTGGTTCCACCGGCCCGATCCCGAACGAGATCGACGAGAGCTAGGGTCGATGTCGCCGGCAACAGGCCGTCACTGAGTTTTGCGGCGTTCATAGGCTTCGAAGATCGCACGGAGATCGCCAAGGTTCTCATCGTCGGCAGCGGTCAACAACGGGATGTCAGCCGTATCTACAAGATCGGCGAGGCGCCGCTCCTTAACGGCCAAGCGCATGTCTATGTCCTGATCCACGGTGTTTGGGGTCACAAGATGATAGTAGGTTACCGGCCCGCCGCCGTCAGGATTGTAACGGTGGATGCGGTCCTTTGACTGGATGAACCTGCCGGCATTGAAATCACGATCGAAGTAGATTGCCGACCGACAGGCCTTGTGAAGCGAGATCGATTCCCCAACCGCCTGCGGATTTGCGATCAAGATTGCCTTGCCATCGGTCGCATGGAAGCGATCGATGATGTCCTCGCGGGTTCCAATCTCAACCGCGCTCTCGTCCTCGTCGCCCGCGACTGGCGTGGCGCCGGTCAGGACCTCCACGAAAGGCGCGACAGGCCCAAAGCTGCGCCGGAGAAGATCGAGGTTTCCAAGGAAATACGACCAGATTAGCACTTTGCCCTGTAATTGGAGGATGTCACTGACCAAAGTCTTGCAAACATCGAGTCTGGCGAGCTTGTCCACTGCGTGGAAGTCTCGAATAAGTTCGGCGACCTCGAGTTCGTTGAAATTGAGATCACCGGTCCCGCCTGTGTCGAATATGCCTTCTTCCTGTTCGAGCGGGCGCAAGAGCAACTCAGGGTTGACAACGGCCTGCCTCAATCGGATCAACCGGGCGCGCAAACGGACGTTGGCTTGAGGGTCGTCGAACTGCTGACGGAGATGAGGTACTATACGGCTTTCCAGGCTGCGGTAGATACGCTCTTGTTCGCCATCCAGGGGAACTGCGATCCTTTCCTCTTGCATGCTCGGCAGTCCCAAATCCACCTTTCGGATGCGAGTATAGAAGGGCTGAATCCTCGTTTTCAGCTCACTGACTGCGTTCGGCATCAAGCCGTCCGTCATCGCACGCAGGGAGGCCGTTGGAAATCCGATGATATTGCGGCTGGGGTAGATGAACTTGAAAAGGTTCGCGAGATCTTCGTACCCGTTTGGTGCTGGCGTACCAGTGAGCACGACCCGCGACCGCGCCATTGGCGCCAAGCGTAGCGCCGCCGCCGCCTGCATGCCGTCGCCACTCTTGATGTAATGCGCCTCGTCGAGCACCATCATGGTGCGAGGCCCTACATGCTTGAGGAAGATGCGGAATTCATCTTCCATGTTGGCTAGCGTCTGATACGTCGTCAGCGTCAGTTCCGTCGACCTCGATGTGATCGTGATGCCGCGGAGATGATCGGTCCGATCGAGAGCGGCAATGCCTCCAGAAATGCGCCGACTCGGGGGCTTGTTGCCGAAGATAGATGCATATTCGTCTTCCCAAGCTTTGAACGATGATAGCGGCCCTACAATCAGCAGCCGATCCACCGACTTAGGATTTTCCGCCGGAAGGCTGCGAAGGTAGGAATAAGCGGCGTAGACAACCGATGTCTTTCCGGATCCTGGGACCGAGAAATTGCAGGCATTCTGCGAAAATGCCAGATGGAAGGCCGAGAGGAGCTGTTTGCGGTAAAATGTCCGGTTCGGACATGCCTGCTCGACGACCTTGACGAATCCACGAAAGGCTTCGGTATCGATCTGGGCGTGCCAGATTTCATAGGCCTCGCGGGAAAACTCGGTGAACCGACGTTCTTCGCTTTCGACCTGATCGAGCGCGTCGGAGACATTGTTGCTGGTCTCAAGTGTGACACCAATTTTCTCTAACAAGCGCGTCAGGGTCGGATAGCGGGTAGTCAAGTCTTCGGGCGCAGTGGGGATTCGCAAAGTGCCGTCATCACCAAGTTTGCCACCGGCCTGCCGCATGAATGCCGCAAGCAAAGGATGACGCGAAGCGGCTCCAACCTCGCGGACAAGGAGGAATTCGTCCGCTGGATCGTACTCGACCTTCGCCATCGTATGGCTCAGCCAGCCAGCTTCTTGGGGCTGTTGCGGTCGAACCGCTTCTTGATTTCCCATGCAATACGGCTGATCTCCACCGCTAGGTCCATATTCTCGGACGACAGAAGCAGTGCATCGCTGTTGATGTCGATTTTGTCGAGCTGGTCCTTGGCTCGTTTCAGATATTCACCGGGCTTAAGTACCTCATTCGCGAGGGCGAGCTTGTAACTCGCCTGACGGAAATTGCCAGTCATTGGACCCTTGACCCTAGCGCTCCATTGGTTGTCCCGAGCGCGGGCGGCATCAAGTTTCGTTGCGTAGGCGTCTGGATCGGCCTGAATGAATTCTTCCAGCGAGCCTATGTCCATGGTGATCGGGTCGATCTCACCGGTATGGGAATCCCTGAACCGTTGCCAGATGTCCTTGCTCGCAAAGAAGTTCCTGTCCTTCCCCTGGTGGGAAATCTCGCGATAAACCTTTTTGGCGTCGGCAAAGTCGCCGAGACGTATGTAGTCGAACTGGATAAGGCGAAGCTGTAACGGGTCGATCTCCGCGTCGAACGCCCAGGGTATCTTTGCTTTGCCCGACCCGATCCGCTTCAGGTCCGCATGCAGGTCGACGAACATTCCCTCCTTCGTACCGTCCGCATCCTTCAACATCAGGTAAAGCCTGGGACAACCGATATGCTCAAGATAATCATCCATCAGTTGCATAATCTCAAGCAACTTCTTGGTGTTGCCCGCCGGCTCGCCCATCAGGCTGTCGATTTCATTCTCACCGATGTTGAGGTCATCGTGCAGCCGACGGGCGTGAAGGTACTTCTGGAGCGGTCCATATTCGACCTTGGAGTCTTCTCCAAGTTGATATTGTGTCTCTAGACGAACGATCTCCGCCTGATTGTCGGCGTAAGCATGCGGTAAAATAATTGCATCAAAATACTGTTTACCCTTTGGGTCCCCCAGCTTGCGCAAAAGCATGGCACGGCGGTTGCCATCAATGATCACACCATCGAGACTAACGATGCCGGGTCGCTGCTGGCCTTTGCTTGATAAATCGGTGAGGGTGGCCTTGTTGCGTCCCTTGTTGGACTCCCACAGAAAGCTTCCGATCTTGTCATGGAGCTCACTATCATAAGTGCCTATAGGAGCGGCATTCTCCTGCTCCCAAGTGAGCATCTCTGCTTCGATGCGGCCATTATGTCGATTATAGATCAGATAATCGAGATCGATGCGGAATACTTCAAAACTCTGAGTTTGGCCCATATAGTAGAGCTTTTGCTTATTTTGGCCATCTCCTGCCGCTCTGATCTCCGTAAGCTTCCTTTTGCGAACATCCGTTGACAGGACCATATTTCCCCCTCGTCGCGCCGCCAGCCTTAAAGAATCTTGGTTCACCCAAGCGGTCACCCGAGTTGATGCTATACTAATGACCCAGAGCCAAACAACCCGGCGATGGAAAGCATCCTAAGAACCGACAATGTTCTAAAGGCGCTAGTGGCTGGCTCAGCAAGGCGCGGAAACCAACAAGATAACTCCCCTTCTTACCTTTGGCCGGTCCTCTGTTGTCCCTGCCGAATGCAGCTTCAACACCACCATGCCCCCTTGCCATTCCCAAATTCTCATCCTAATCTCCCTTTGAGAAAACCTTTTCCCAAACTCCGCAGCATCCGCCATCCACCCACCCCGACACGCACCAGGCCAGTAAGAGAAAACCTTTTCCCAACCCTAGGACTTACACCCAAACAATGGCTTCCGACGCCCCGCCAGCACCCGCCAAACAACCCATCACCCTGCGTGAAGTCGCGGCGATGGCTGGTGTCAGTGTGGCCACGGCCTCGAAGGCGCTGAACGGGCAGGGGCGGATGACCGCCGAGACACGGCAGCGCATTCGCGAGACGGCGCAGCGGCTCGGCTTTCGCCCCAACAGCCTGGCGCAGAGCCTGCTGCGGCGGCGCTCCTTTACCGTCGGCCTGTTGACCAACGATACCTATGGCCGCTTTTCGCTGCCGGTCATGTCGGGCATTTCGGATGCGCTGGTCGATGCCGGCGTCTCGGTGTTCCTGTGCAATGTCGAGGACGATCCGCGCCTGGCGCAGCTGCATGTGGAGGCGATGCTGGACAAGCGCATCGACGGCATCATCGCCAGCGGCAAGCGAATCGACCGCCATTTGCCGGTCGACCTCGCCAATCTCGGCGTGCCCGTCATCTACGCCTTCAGCCAGCCCGATCCCGGCGCCATCGCCTTCGTCTCCGACGATGCCGGCGGCGCGCGGCTGGCGGTCGAGCATTTTTGCCGCCTCGGGCGGCGGCGCATCGCCCATGTCAGCGGTCCCGAAAGTTTTGCCGTGGTGCATGAGCGGGCACAGGCTTTTCGCGATGTGCTGGCCGAGAACGGCCTGCCGGTCAGCGAACCCCTGCTCGGTTCCTGGTCGGAAGCCTGGGGGCACGAGGCGGTGGGCAAGCTGTTCGATGGCAAGGGTGAAAAGCCCGACGCGGTCTTTTGCGGCAACGACCAGATCGCGCGCGGCGTCATCGATGCGCTGCGCGAGCGCGGCCTTGGCGTGCCCGGCGATGTCGGCGTCATCGGCTTCGACAATTGGGAGATCGTGGCGGAGGCAACCCGCCCGCCGCTGACCTCGGTCGACATGAACCTGGCAGCGCTCGGCCGCGAGGCCGGCCTCACACTGCTTTCGCTCGTCGGTGGCGAACCCGCCGCGCCGGGCATTCGAAAACTGCCGTGCCGGCTGGTGGTGCGTCAGTCATGCGGCCGTCCATTGGGCGGCTAGGAGAACGCGCGGCGCGATCTGCGCCGCAACAGGGAGGAGAAGAAAACATGAGGAGGAAAACGGTGAAGACCATGATTACCGGGTTCGCGCTCGCCGCGAGCATCATTGCCTTGCCTGCAATGGCCGCCGACACCGCCAACATCTGGGTTCGCGCCGACGGCTCGAACTTCATGCCGCGCATCGTCGACGCCTTCAACAAGGGCCATGAGAACCAGGTCAAGCTCGACATCATTCCCAATGCCGAGATCATCCCGAAATATGGCGCCGCCGCCGCCGGCGGCACGGCGCCCGACGCGCTGTCGCTCGACCTGATCTACACGCCGTCCTTTGCCGCCGCCGGCCAGCTCGAGGACATCACCGACTGGGCGAAATCGCTGCCCTATTTCGCCAGCCTGTCGCCGGCGCATGTCAAGACCGGCACCTACAAGGACCACATCTATGGGCTGCCGTTCTCGGCCGACGCCTCGGTGCTGATCTGGAACAAGAAACTGTTCAAGCAGGCGGGTCTCGATCCCGACAAGGGGCCGGCCAACTGGGCCGAGATCGAGGCCGATGCCGAAAAGGTCAACGCGCTTGGCGGCGACATCAAGGGCTTCTACTTCTCCGGCAATTGCGGCGGCTGCAACATCTTCACCTTCACGCCGCTGATCTGGGCCTCGGGCGGCGACATCCTCTCCGAGGACGGCTCGAAGGCGACGCTGGACAGCCCGCAGCTGCGCGGCGCCATCGACCTCTACCGCTCGATGGTCAAGAAGGATCTGGTGCCGGCCGGCGCGCAGACCGACACCGGCGCCAACTTCTTTGCCGCGTTCGCCACCGGCAATATCGGCATTTCGCCGTCCGGCGCCTTCGCCATCGGCGCGCTCAACACGCAGTATCCGGACATCGACTATGGCGTCACCTTCCTGCCGGGCAAGGACAGCGGCTGGTCTTCGTTTGCCGGCGGCGACAATTTCGTCGTCACCAAGGGCACCAAGAAGCTCGCCGTGGTGAAGGAGTTTCTCGATTTCGCCTATTCGCTCGAAGGCCAGACCATCCTGGCCAAATACGGCAGCCTGCCGGTGCGCGGCGACATCGCCAAGGAGGCGCTGAAAGATCTCGATCCGCGCTACCAGATCGCCGCCGAAGCCATGGCCAAGGGCCGCACGCCCTATTCCGTGGTGTTCAACGACCTGATCAACTCGGCCAACGGTCCGTGGACGCAGATGATCAACGAGGTCGTCTTCGGCGACGACGTCGATGGCGCCATCGCCAATGCACAAGAGACCATGCAGTCGATCATCGACCAGGCGCAGAAATAAGGACTGGCCGGCGGCGAGGGCGGTGCAACGCCCTTGCCGTCGCGGGTCCTGATCCGGCCGCCCGGTCCGTCTCCCTGGACGGGCGGCCGGCGCTCCTTACCCTCCCCCTTGTGGGGAGGGTCGCTGCGAAGCAGCGGGGTGGGGGAGGTGTGTCCCACCGCCCTACGAGATCCAACGGAAGAGCAGCATGACCTCTGGCATTCGCAATCATGGCACCGACGCCCTACCTCCCCCTTGTGGGGAGGTCGGACCGGTTCGGATGGGGGGGCGGCGCGGGGGGGGGGGGCCCCCCCCCGCCGGGCGCCCCCCCCCCCCCCCCCCCGGGGGGGGTGGGGTCGGGGGGTTGGGGGGGGGGGGGCCCCCCCCCCCCCCCACCCCGCTGCTGCGCAGCGACCCTCCCCACAAGGGGGAGGGTAAATGACCATCACCACCACCACCCCGTCACGCGCCAGAAAACTGGTCGGCGCCGGTCGCCGGCAGTGGATCGGCCTGCTCTATGTCGCGCCGGCCGTGGCGCTGGTGGTCGTCTTCTTCATCATTCCGCTCGGCATGACGGCCTGGATGTCGCTGCACAACTGGCCGCTGATGGGCGAGCATTTTTACATCGGCTTCGACAATTACCGGGCGATCCTGCGCGACAACCGTTTCTGGAACGCGCTGAGCTTCACCGCCTACTACACCGTGATCGTCACCATCGTGATCTTCGCCGTCGCCTTTCCGCTGGCGCTGTTCATCGAAAAGCCCAGGCGGCTGACCGGCTTTTACCGGACATCCTTCTTCATGCCGGCGGTCGTCGGTTTCGCTTCCGCCAGCCTGCTCTGGTCGTGGCTGCTCAATGTCGATTCCGGCCTGTTCAGCCCGGCCGCCTACGACCTCGGCCTGACCGGGAAAAAGTTCAACCTTCTGGCGACCTTCCAGCCGGCCTTCTGGTCGATCATCGCCATGGTCGTCTGGAAGGTGGCGGGATTCACCATGATCATCCTGATGACCGGCCTGCAGTCGATCCCGACCGATCTGCAGGAAGCCGCGATGATCGACGGGGCAGGGCCGTTCGCGCGCTTTCGCGCCATCACCCTGCCGCTGATGCGCCGCACGCTGGCGCTGGCGCTGATCCTGTCGATCGCCGGTTCGATCCTCGCCTTCGACCAGTTCTACATCATCCTGCGCGGCGGCCCGCGCAACCAGACGCTGACCGCCGTCTACTGGATCTTCAACCAGTCCTTCGTCTCGTTCAAGCTCGGCTATGGCGCGGCGCTGTCGATGATCCTGCTGGCCATACTGGTGGTGCTCAGCCTGGTTCAGCTGTGGCTGCTGCGCAAGCCGGAGGGCATCGACTGATGCCGCAGGCAAGAAGCCGCAGCAGCCGCCTCTGGCTCAGGGTCGCCGAGCATTCGACCGGCATGATCGCCTCAGTGCTGTTCATCGCGCCGATCGTCTGGGCCGTGCTGTCGACCTTCAAGCCGGCGCAGGAGGCGCGCCAGCCGCCGCTGCCGCCGTGGCCGACGACCGGCTTCTCGGTCGAGAACTATCGCACGCTCGACACCTTTGGCGACGGCCTCTGGCTGCCGGCGCAAAACAGCCTCTATGTCGCGTCGATGACGGTGATCCTGTCGGTCGTCGTCAGCGTGCTGGCCGGCTATGGCTTTTCGCGCTTCCGCTTTCCGATGAAGGATGTGCTCTTCATCGTCATCCTGTCGACGATCATGATCCCCTTCCAGTCCATCCTGACGCCGATCTTCCTGGTGCTGACCAAGGTCGGCCTGCACAACACGCTGACCGGGCTGGTCCTGGTCTACACCACGCTGCAATTGCCGTTCTCGATCTTCATGATGCGCAACGCCTTCGACGCGGTGCCGCGCGAGATCGAGGAGGCCGCGCGCATGGACGGCGCCAACAACGTCACCATGCTGTTGAAGGTGATGCTGCCGCTGGTCTGGCCGGGCATCGTCACCATCGCACTGTTTGCCTTCCTCGGCGCCTGGAACGAATTCCTGGCCGCACTCGTGCTGATGACCGATCAGTCCAAATTCACGCTGCCGATCATGATGACCGCACTTCAGTCCGGCCGCTTCGGCGCCATCGACTGGGGCGCGGTGCAGGCGGGCGTCACCGTGATGATGGTGCCGTGCCTGGTGCTCTTCCTGTTGCTGCAGCGCTTCTACATCCGCGGCCTGATGGCCGGCGCGGTGAAATGACCCCCGTGAAATGACCAATATCCAACGGAGTGACACGATGACCGCCAAACCAACCGCCAAGCCCGGCAAACTCGCCTTCCGCCCACTGCCGGTGCCGCAGGTCGACGTGCGTGGCTTCTGGGGCGACCGTGTCGATGCCGTGGCGTCGCGCACCGCCGACATCCTCTACGAGCGCTGCGTCGAGGCGCGCATGCTGGAGCAGATCGACCCGGACCGGCCCTCGCCGGGCGTCGTCATTCCGTTCCATTCGCCGTCGCCCGACGAGGCGGCCAGCCCCGGCTTCACCGGCTCGACGGTGACGACGCAGATGTTCTGGGACTCCGATTGGGGCAAGACCATCGAGACCGCGGCCTATTCGCTCTACCGGCGCAAGAACGCGGCACTCGAGACGAAGATCGATGCCGTCATCGACCTCTACGGCAGACTGCAGCAGGAAGACGGTTATCTCTCCAGCTGGTACCAGCGCATCCAGCCCGGGAAGCGCTGGACCAATCTGCGCGATTGCCACGAGCTCTATTGCGCCGGCCATCTGATCGAAGGCGCGGTCGCCTACTACCAGGCCACCGGCAAGCGCAAGCTGCTGGATATCATGTGCCGCTATGTCGACCATATCGCCGACACCTTCGGTCCGGAGCCGGGCAAGAAGAAGGGCTATTGCGGCCATGAGGAGATCGAGCTGGCGCTGGTCAAGCTGGCGCGGGCGACCGGCGAGCAGAAATACATGGACCTGGCCAGGTATTTCATCGACCAGCGCGGGCAACAGCCGCATTATTTCGACGAGGAGGCGCGTGCGCGCGGCGCCGACCCGAAGGCCTATCATTTCAAGACTTATGAGTACAACCAGTCGCACAAGCCGGTGCGCGAGCAGGACAAGGTCGTCGGCCATGCGGTCAGGGCGATGTACCTCTATTCCGGCATGGCCGACATCGCCACCGAATATGGCGACGATACGCTCAGGGTAGCGCTCGACCGGCTCTGGAACGATCTCACCACCAAGAACCTCTATGTCACCGGCGGCCTCGGGCCATCGGCGCACAATGAGGGCTTTACCAGCGACTACGACCTGCCCAACGAAACCGCCTATGCCGAGACCTGTGCCTCGGTCGGCCTCGTGTTCTGGGCCAGCCGCATGCTCGGCATGGGTCCCAACGCCCGCTACGCCGACATGATGGAGCGGGCACTCTACAACGGCTCGATCTCCGGCCTGTCGCTCGACGGCTCGCTGTTCTTCTACGAGAACCCGTTGGAGAGCCGGGGCAGGCACAATCGCTGGAAATGGCATCGCTGCCCCTGTTGCCCGCCCAATATCGGCCGCATGGTCGCCTCCATCGGCAGCTATTTCTACTCCCTGTCGGATGATGCGCTGGCCGTTCATCTCTACGGCGACAGCACCGCGCGCTTCGATATATCGAACCGGGCGGTCAGTCTGATTCAGACCAGCAATTATCCTTGGGATGGCGCGGTCTCGATCCGGATCGAAGCCGAAGCGCCGGTCGAGTTCACCTTGCACCTGCGCGTCCCCTCCTGGTGCGGCAAGGCGGCGCTCAAGATCAACGGCGCCGCGGTCGATCTGGACGGCATCACCAGCGACGGCTATGCCGCGATCCGGCGCGAGTGGCGCCAGGGCGACCGGGTCGAACTCGATCTCGAAATGTCGATCGCTCGTCTGTTCGCCAATCCGGAGGTGCGTCAGGACATCGGCCGCGTCGCACTTGCGCGCGGTCCGCTGATCTATTGCGTCGAGGAGACCGACAATGCCGGCCAGTTGCATCGGATCGCTCTGCCGCGAACGGCAAAAATCCAGGCGCATGCCGAGCCGAACCTGCTCGGCGGCATCGTCACGCTTTCGGCACTTGCCAGCAAGGAAGCTCAGGAAAACTGGGAAACCGGGCTCTATCGCACCGATCCGCCGGCGGTGAGCGAGACGAAAATCACCGCCGTCCCGTACTTTGCCTGGGACAACCGCGAACCCGGAGAGATGCTGGTCTGGCTGCGGGACGGATGAGTTACAGGCTGACGAACGCCGTCAGCGGCAAATGATCCGACGCAACCCGCGACAGCGGCGTGTCATGGGCTTCCACCGACGAGACCATGCCGTGCCGGTTGGCCATGATCCGGTCGAGCGCCAGCACCGGCAGGCCTGAGGGAAAAGTCGGCACCGCCGCCGGCGTGAAACCAAAGGTGGCGTGCAGCGTCTTGAGCGCCGAGCGGTTGCCCAGCCGCCATTCGTTGAGGTCGCCGAGCAGCAGGGTCGGCCTTTCATCCTGGTTGCTCATGATGTCGAGCACGACGCGGGCCTGCTCCGAACGCGAGCGGCGCAACAGGCCGAGATGCGCGGCGATGACGCGCAGAGTGCGCGTTTCGTCGAGGTCGATCTCGGCAACCAGCGCGCCGCGGGGCTCCAGTCCCGGAAGCTTGATCTGATGGACGTCGCGCACGGTGCCGCGCTTGAACAAAAGCACATTGCCGCGCCAGCCATGGCCCTTGCCGCTTCCGGAAACCGGCACCGGCATAAGGCCGGTTTCGTGTTCGATCCGGGCAAGATCGAGCAGCCCGGCGCGATCGCCGAAGCGGTTGTCGGCCTCCTGCAGCGCGATGACGTCGGGGCCGATCTCGCGGATGACGCGGGCGGTGCGTTCGGGGTCGAACCTGCGGTCGGTGCCGATGCATTTGTGGACGTTGTAGGAGGCGACCACCATCTGGGCGCCTTCAATGTGCTTGCGCGGCGTCGCGTTCGCCTTGCGCGCTTTCCTGCCGCGGATCGACAGGAGCACTGTTTCAGGAAGGCTGCGTCCGTTTATGTCCATAGGCCTGCTATTCTATGTCCTGATTCTTTGTTCTATGCATATCGTTCTCTCACAACCGGGACCACTTCGAGGCGGTATGCATTAGAGATAGGGCGATCCCAGCCATAACAACCGGTCAAAAACCCGGATGAGAAATGGCCGCGCTTTCAAGGTTGCGAGTGTGACGGGTTTGGCGGAAGCGATTGCCGCTCCGATGCGCCCTTCGATCTCGGCGGCAAAGCCGGTATCCAGCACCTCCAGGTCGATTTCGAAATTCAGCCGCAGCGACCGGGCGTCGAGGTTGGAAGAGCCGACATAGGCCCAGACGCCATCGACCGACAACAGCTTCGAATGGTCGAATGACCCTTCATGACGCCAGACGCGGCAATAGTGCTTCAGCACCTGGTCGTACTGCGCCGTCATGGCGCGGCCGACCAGGAAGAGATTGTTGACCGCGGGCACGACGATGTCGATCTCGACGCCGCGCCGGGCAGCCGTGACCAGCGCGCTGACAAATTCCCGGTCCGGCAGGAAATAGGGCGACATGATGCGGATCGATTTGCGGGCGACGGAAAATGCCCCCGTCAGCAATTTGTGGTTGGTTTCGATGCTGGCGTCCGGCCCCGACGCCACCGCCCGCACCAGGATCGGCTGACCGGGAGGCGGCGAGGGCTTTGCCACGTGCCAGACCTCGTCCTTGAGGGCCTCGTTGCCGGCAAAACGCCAGTCCTCGGCGGCAACCGCGAACAGGTCGGCCACGACCGGCCCCGTCACCTGGAAATGCGTATCCGCCGAACTGGCGCTGCCGGCGAATTCAGCCGAGAACCCCTTGCGGATGTTCATGCCTCCGGTGAATGCCACCGCGCCATCGACGATCAGGATTTTCCTGTGCGTCCTCAAATTCGCATAGGGAAGTCTCAGGCCCATGACGATGTTGCCGTTGAACAGATCGACGGTGACGCCGGCTTCCCGGAGTGTCCCAAGGATGCTGGGCACGGAATAGCGCACGCCGACCGCATCGATCAGCACGCGAACCGTCACGCCGCGCCGGACCGCGCCGGCCAGCGATTCGACAAAACGTCGTCCGATCTCGTCATTGTCGAAGATGTAGGTCTCGAGCAGAATGCTGCGCTGTGCGCTGTCTATCGCCCGGCACATTGCTGCGTAAGCTTCGTCGCCGGTCCTGAGGATCGTGATCGTGTTTGCCGACGTCAGTGCGCGCCGCGCCACCCTGTCGCCTAGCGTCTTCAGACCGGCAAAGCGCTGGCCGAATTCGGCTGAGATGAGTGTTTCGAGCGCAATGTCGTGGTCGTGTTTGGCTGTCTCGGCTTCACCGGCGACCGGCCGCATGGCGCTGATCGTGGCGCGGCGGATGCGGTTGATGCCGGCAATGGCATAGATGATCGCGCCAAGGAATGGCGACAAGATCATCACGCCGACCCAGCCGGTGGCGGCGCGCACGTCTTCCTTGGTCATGATTGCGTGGACGATGCCGATGGCGGCCATCAGCATCGGAATGATCACAAGGATCAGAGGCCAGTAGGTCACAAAGGTCTGCCACATCGGCAGGACTATCGAGCCAGCGGCCGCAGAAGGCAATGCAACGGATCAACCAGGACGGAAGCGCTCGCGCGTCAGTCCTTCGCCCGCTCCACATAAGCACCGTCAGCCGTCATCACCACCACGCGGGTGCCCGGCGCGATGTGCGGCGGCACCAGCGTGCGCACGCCGTTGGAAAGCACGGCCGGCTTGTATGACGAGGACGCCGTCTGGCCTTTGGTCGTCGGCTCCGTCTCGACCACTTCGAAAGTAGCGCGCTGCGGCAGCACCAGGGCTATGGCGATGCCGTTGAACTGCGAAATCTGCACCGCCATGCCTTCGAGCAGGTAGGGCGCCATGTCGCCGACCACGCTTTCCGGCACCGCGACCTGGTCGTAGCTTTCCGGGTTCATGAAGTGATACCCCTCGGCGTCGGCGTAGAGGAAGGTGTGCTCGCGCTCCTCGACATAGGCGCGCTCGACCTGCTCGGTGGTGCGGTAGCGCTCCGAAACCTTCACCCCGTCGGAGATGCGGCGCATGTCGAGCTGGGTGACCGGCGTACCCTTGCCAGGGTGGATGTTTTCGGCAAAGAGGATCACGTAAAGCTTGCCGTCCTTGTCGACGACATTGCCTTTACGGAGCGAACTGGCGATGACCTTCACCACGGTTTTCAATCCTAGACTTCGTTGGCCTGAAACGATCGTTCGGCGCAAATCGGCTGCGAGAGCCGTCGCCGTAGCGCATCTTGGCCCGAACCGCCAGCCCTGTCAGCAATTCCGTTGCCCGGCAAACCCATGACTGGCGCTTCGCCCTGGTGGACGCCGGATGTTCACGCCGACCGCCGGCCGCGGCTGATGGCGCGTAACGCCATAGCTGCCGCAATGCGCAGCTGGTTTGGCGAGCGCGACTTCATCGAGGTCGAGACGGCGGCGCTGCAGATATCACCGGGCAATGAGGCGCATCTCTCCGCCTTTGCCACCGAGGCTATCGGCGCCGACGGTGCGCGCCGGCCGCTTTACCTCCACACCTCACCGGAATTCGCCTGCAAGAAGCTGCTTGCCGCCGGCGAACGGCGCATCTTCAGCCTGGGCGCCGTCTGGCGCAACCGCGAGCGCGGTCCTTTGCATCACCCGGAGTTCACCATGCTCGAATGGTACCGAGTCGGCGAAACCTATGAGAGCCTGATGGCTGATTGCGCCGAACTGCTGAAGCTCGCGGCTGAGCGGGCCGGCGCCAAAACCTTCCGCTTTCGCGGCCGCGAGGCCGATCCGTTTGCCGAGCCGGAACGCGTGAGCGTGGCGGAAGCTTTTGCGCGTTACGCCGGCATCGATCTTCTTGCCACCGTTTCTGCCGATGGCGGCACAGACCGCGCCGCACTTCATGATGCTCTGGTCAAGGCCGGCCTGCGCACGGCCGACGATGACAACTGGGCCGATTTGTTCAGCCGCGTGATGGTGGAAAAGGTCGAACCGATGCTGGGGCAGGGGCGGGCCACAATCCTCTATGGCTATCCGATCTCCGAGGCCGCCTTGGCCCGGCCGAGCGCGGAGGACCAGCGCGTGGCCGAGCGCTTCGAGCTCTATTGCTGCGGCGTCGAGCTCGCCAATGCTTTTGGCGAACTGACCGATCCGGCCGAGCAGCGCCGGCGCTTTGCCGCCGAGATGGACGAGAAGGAGCGCGTCTATGGCGAGCGCTATCCGCTGGATGAGGATTTTCTCGCCGCCCTCGCCATCATGCCGCAAGCCAGCGGCTCGGCGCTTGGCTTCGACCGGCTGGTGATGCTGGCAACGGGCGCGACGAGGATCGATGACGTGATCTGGACGCCGGTCGCCACTCCTTGACGGAAATCGGCCTCGGTTAAACTCACAAACCGGTCAAGCCGCGCGTCTGTGGCGCCGCCGCGGATGGCTTTGCGGGCCGCTTGGGCGCTATGCCGCAGCGGGACAATTGCCCGTGCGCCATTGCACAAGCCGCATTGGGACAATAGATGGTGCAGCAGCCGCTACCGCCCGGCGCGGCTTCAGCCAGGACCACGCGCATGACCGATACATCAGAGGCAGCGAAATTGACCGACCGCGTCGCGGCACTGGTCGAGGCTGCCAAGCGGGCCGGCGCCGACGCCGCCGACGCGGTTGCCGTGCGCGGCCGTTCGATCGGCGTGTCGGTGCGGCTGGGAAAGGTCGAGCACACCGAAGCGTCCGAGGGCGACGATGTCTCGCTGCGCGTCTTCGTCGGCAACCGGGTGGCGAGCGTCTCGGCGACGGCGGCATCGGACCCCAAGGCGCTGGCTGAACGCGCCGTGGCCATGGCCAAAGTCTCGCCCGAGGACCCCTATCAGGGTCTCGCCGATCCGGCTTTGCTGGTCGGCAAGGTGCGCGACCTCGATCTGTTCGACGCCACCGAGGTTTCGGCCGATCAGTTGAAGGAAGCGGCCCTTGCCGCCGAGGAAGCGGCCCTTGCAGTCAAGGGCGTCACCAATTCGGCCGGCAGCGGCGCCAGCGCCGGTCTTGGCGGGCTGGTGCTGGCCACGTCGAACGGCTTCGTCGGCCACTATGTCGCATCGCGCTTTTCGCGTTCGGCCAGCGTTATTGCGGGCGAAGGCACCGGCATGGAGCGCGACTACGAATACTCCTCGAACCAGCATTTTTCCGATCTCGACGCGCCGGAGCTGATCGGCCGCAAGGCCGGCGAGCGCGCCGTGCGCCGCCTCGGCGCCCGCAAGGCGGCGACCGGTCCGGTCAACGTTGTGTTCGATCCGCGCGTCGCGCGCGGCATTGCCGGCCATCTCGCCGGCGCCATCAACGGCGCTTCGGTGGCGCGCAAGACCAGTTTCTTGCGCGAGATGATGGGCAAGCAGGTTGCGTCGGCTGCCATCACCGTCACCGACGAGCCGCTACGGCGTCGCGGCCAGGCCTCGCGCCCGTTCGACGGCGAAGGCGTCGAGGGCGAAAAGCTGTTGATGGTCGAGAACGGCGTGCTGAAGCACTGGTTCCTGTCGACGTCCGCCGCGCGGGAATTGGGGCTGACCACCAACGGACGCGGCGCGCGCAGCGGCTCGTCGGTATCGCCGTCTTCGACCAATCTCGCCATCGAGCCGGGCGACAGGACGCCGGAAGACCTGATCAGGTCGCTGAAATCCGGCTTTTATGTCACCGAAGTGTTCGGCCAGGGCGTCGACATGGTGACCGGCGAATACAGCCGTGGCGCATCCGGCTTCTGGATCGACAATGGTGAGCTTGCCTATCCGGTGGCCGAGGTGACCATCGCCTCGAATTTGAAGACGATGTTCCTCAACATGGTGCCGGCGAGCGATCTTGACCGCGATTTCGGCACCGCCGCACCGACGCTGCTGATCGAAGGAATGACCCTTGCCGGAGCGTGACCCGGTCATATCGGCCGGGGCCTCGGACGACCTCGATCTGCTGCGCGACGCCGCCCGCGAGGCGGGCGCGATCGCCATGCGCTATTTCGGCAAGAACCCGCAAGTGTGGATGAAGGGCGGCACCTCGCCGGTCAGCGAAGCCGACCACGCGGCGGACGCCTATTTGCGCGAGACCCTGCTTGCGGCGCGGCCGGACTATGGCTGGCTATCAGAGGAAACGACTGACGATCCGGCGCGGCTTCTGGCGCGGCGCACCTTTGTCGTCGACCCCATAGACGGCACCCGCGGCTTCCTCGAAGGCCTGCGCTCGTGGTGCGTCAGCGTCGCGGTGGTCGAGAATGGCCGCACGCTCACCGGTGTGCTCGAATGTCCGGCCAAGGGCGAAACCTATTGGGCGCTGCCTGGCCATGGAGCTTTCCGCAACGGCAAGCCGATTGCCGTGCGCGGCCTGGGTAAGACGGTCGAGATCGGCGGGCTGAAGCAGTTGATCGACCTGATGCCGGCGCAATGGCAGGGCCGGGTGCGGCGGGCGGCGCACATTCCCTCTCTCGCCTACCGGCTGGCGATGGTCGCCAACGGCACGCTCGACGCAACCTTCGTCAAGCCCAACGCGCATGACTGGGATATCGCCGCCGCCGATCTCATCTTGCGCGAGGCTGGCGGCGCCGTGCTCGACGGCCATGGCCGCGCGCCGCTCTATGCCGGGGAGATCATCCGTCACGGCGCGCTGGTCGCCGGCAGCGGGCAGTTGCTGACCGTGCTTGCCGGCGTCATTGCCGATACGGAAGCGTGATCGAAGGTTCCAAAGTCGGCAGCTTTGGGCTAGACCTGTCGCAAACTCACAATATGTGAAGGACCGAAATGGCCGCGGAAGACGGAAAGAAACAGCTTTTGCACCTGGTGTTCGGCGGCGAGCTGAAGAAGCTGGGAGGCACCGAGTTCCGCGATCTCGACGCGCTCGACATCGTTGGCGTTTATCCGGACTATCAAACCGCGCACACCGCGTGGAAGGCAAAGGCGCAAGCCAGCGTGGACAATGCCCATATGCGCTATTTCGTCGTCCATCTGCACCGGCTGCTCGACCCTGAAAGCAAGGCCGCCGGTTGACAGCGATGGAGCATGAAGCGGTGAAAGGGCAGCCCACCGGCGCCGCGGTCCGAAGAAGACGCGGCGGCAGTTCGAAGACATTCTGGCGCAAGATCCGCGAGCCGTTGGCGCAGTCGCGAATCGTCAAGAGCATGATCGTCAGCCTGCTCGCCCAGTTCGTCCGCCTGGTGCGCCTGACCAACCGCGTGGTCGAAGGCTCGGCTAAATTTTCAGGCGGCGACTACGCCGAATTCGAACCCGGCATCATCGCGCTCTGGCATGGCCAGCATCTGCTGACCCCAGCCTATTATCCCAAGGGACGGCCGCTGGTCGCCATGGTCTCGCGCAGCGCCGACGCCGAACTCAACGCGCTGATGATCGAAAAATTCGGCATCGAGGCGGTGCGCGGCTCCGGCGGGCGTGAAAGCACGAAGCATCTCGACAAGGGCGGCGCCAAGGCGCTCATCGCCCTGAAAAAGTCACTCGTGGCCGGCAAGAACGTCGCCATGATCGCCGACATTCCCCACGGCACGCCGCGCGACGCGGGGCTTGGTATCGTTCTGCTGGCACGCCTTTCCGGCCGGCCGATCATGCCTGCCGCCATCGCCACCAGCCGCCGCAAGGTGCTGGAAAGGAGCTGGGACAAGACCACCATCAACCTGCCGTTCGGCCGCTCCTCGATCGTCATCGGAACGCCGGTTTTCGTGCCGGCCAATGCCGACGAGGCCGAAATGGAGCGCAAGCGCCAGGAAGTCACGGCCGCGCTCAATGCCGCAACCGCCGAGGCCTATCGGCTCGTGGACGGCAGGCCATGAGCGTCGGCTGGGCGCGCGCCTTCCTGGCGGCCTACCGCCTTGCCGGTGCAGCCGCCTATCCGCTGATGGGTCCCTATGTCGCCTGGCGCACATCGCAGGGCAAGGAAGACCGCAGCCGCAGCCGTGAGCGCTACGGCGTTGCCGGGCGGCCGCGCCCCGAAGGGCCGGTGATCTGGATCCATGCGGCAAGCGTCGGCGAGACCCTTGCGGTCGTGCCGCTGGTGCAAAGCATCCTCGACTACGGTGTCAACATCGTGCTGACGACGGGAACAGTGACCTCGGCGCAGGTTGCCGACGAACGGCTGGGCGACCGCATCATCCACCAATATGTTCCGCTCGACCTCAAGCCGGCCGTCAGCCGCTTTCTCGATCACTGGCGGCCGGACCTGGCTATCATCGCCGAATCCGAGATATGGCCGATGACGATCCTCGAGCTCGGCGCCCGCCACGTGCCGCAGGTGCTGGTCAACGGCCGGCTCTCCGACCGTTCGTTCAAATCCTGGAAGAAGCGCGCCAACATCGCCGAGGCGCTGTTCGAGAACCTTGCACATGTCGTTGCCCAGTCGGATGTCGACGGCGAACGGTTTCGCGCGCTTGGCGCCCGGCCGGTCACCGTGTCCGGCAACCTCAAGGTCGACACCTTGCCGCCGCCGTTCGACGAACGGGCGCTGGCGACGCTGAAGCGACAGATCGCCGGCCGCCCGACCTGGGCGGCAATTTCGACCCATGACGGCGAGGAGGTGGTCGCGGCGGAAGTTCACGTCACGCTCTACAAGCGCCACCATGGCCTGCTGACGATCATCGTCCCGCGCCATCCCGACCGCGCCGAAGCCCTTGCGGCGCAGATTTCCGGCATGGGGCTGAAGCTGGCGCGGCGCAGCAAGGGCGACAGGATCACCGCCGACACCGATATCCTGCTCGGCGATACGATCGGCGAGATGGGGCTTTATCTCCGGCTGACGGAAATCGCCTTTGTCGGCCGCTCGCTGACCTCGGAAGGCGGCCAGAACCCGCTGGAGCCGGCCATGCTCGACACCGCCGTGCTTGCCGGCCGCAACGTCCAGAATTTCCGCGAAGCCTATCAGCGTCTGCTCGACAGCGGCGGCGCCAAGCTGGTGCGCGACCGCGACATGCTGGCCGGCGCCGTCAATTTCCTGTTGAGCAATGAAGTCGCGCGCCATGAGATGATGGCGGCCGGTGCCGCCACCGTCGACCAGATGCGCGGTGCGCTGGCGCACACGCTGAAATCGCTTGAGCCTTATATCCAGCCATTGATCGTCAAGTCGCGCCTGAAGGGCGCCGACGGGCGATAGGTGGCGTCCGAAGCACCACCTTTCTGGTGGGAAGCGCCGGACTGGCGGGTCTTTGCGCTGTCGCCGCTATCAGCGATTTATGGCATGGTCGCCGGCCGCCGTATGCACCGGGCGGTACGTGAAAAGATCGACGCGCCAGTGCTTTGCGTCGGCAACTTCACCGTCGGCGGCAGCGGCAAGACGCCGGTCGCCATCGCGCTGGCCAAGCAGGCCAGGCGCATGCAGCTCAATCCCGGATTCCTGTCGCGCGGCCATGGCGGCTCGTTTGCGCAGCCGCATGTTGTCGATGCCAGTCACGACGCCGCCAAGCATGTCGGCGACGAGCCGCTGCTTCTGGCCGAGCATGCGCCGGTTGCGGTAAGCCCGAACCGCGCCGCCGGCGCCAAGCTGCTCATGGAAGCCCATGGCTGCGATTTCCTGATCATGGATGACGGTTTTCAGAGCGCGCGCATCCATATTGATTATGCGCTGGTCGTCGTCGACGCCCGCTACGGCATCGGCAATGGCCGCGTCATTCCGGGTGGGCCGCTGCGCGCCAACGTCGTCGACCAACTGGTGTTCACCGATGGGCTGTTGAAGATGGGCGAGGGCACCGCCGCCGACCAGGTCGTGCGCCAGGCGGCGCGCGCCGGCCGGCCGATCTTCGAGGCGCATGCTGAACCGGGCGGCAAGGAGCGGTTCGCCGGCCGGCGGTTCCTCGCCTTTGCCGGCATCGGCCATCCCGAAAAATTCTTCGAGACGCTGCGCGGCACCGGTGCGGAAGTGGCGCTGACCCGGTCGTTTCCGGACCATCACTTCTATGCCCCTGATGAGCTCGCGGAACTGGCGGCAACCGCGCGCCGCGATGGACTGGGCCTCGTCACCACCGCCAAGGACGCCGCCCGGCTGCGCCACGGCGCTGCCCCGGCCGATTTCCTCGCTGAACTCGCCGTGCTGGAGATCGACGCCACGTTCGAACTCGACACTGTGCCGGAGCGCATCATCGACGAGACGCTGGATGCCTGGAGACAGCGCAGGCTGCGAGGGTAGGGCGTGCAGCGTCACGCGGAGATGCTGGCGGACAGCACCCCCCTCTGGCCTGCCGGCCATCTCCCCCGCAAGGAGGGAGATCAGCAGCTTTGCCAATGGCGCTCATTCTGCAACGCTGGTGATTTGGCGAAAGCAAAGATGATCATCCAATCTCCCCCGTTGCGGGGGAGATGTCCGGCAGGACAGAGGGGGGTGTGAAGGAACGCGACCAACGGCTCTGTGCGCGCCTTTAACCCCGGCTGCGCAGGTCCGGATGCATCTCGATCTCGCGGCGCAGCGAGGCGGCGGCGCTGACATAGGGCTCCTGCCTGGCGACGCTCCAATATTTGAGCTCGTCCAGCGGAATGCTCTCGCCGGTCACCGCGCAGCGCACGAAGGCGCCGGGGCTGGTGACCTGGAAGTCGCCGTCGAGATAGCGGATACGGGCTTCCTTGCCGCCGGGGCCTTCGAAGCGGTTCATCATGGGGTGGTGCCAAGGTTCATGCTGATTTCATCGCCATAAATTGCCGGCAAGGTCAAGCTTGACGCAATGCTGAGGCGCTATTGTCGCTCCAAACCATTCTTATGGGACCGGTATGGACATTTCACCCGCCCGCCTGACCGCGCTGCTGCGTGAGGCCATGATGTTGGCAGCGTTGCCGTCGGCGAAGGCCAATCCGGCGAAAGCAGCACTTATAAAGGCGCTGGTGCAGCCGCCGACGCCATCCGGCGCGCCTTTGCAGCCGGCAGCGGCGCCGGCGCTGCAGGCGCTGTTGTTCGCGGCAACCGCAAAGGGGCAGCAGACGGGTTCTGCCGAGATCCTCCAGGCCTATCTGGCCCTTGCCGAACCTGGTGACGCGCCGCCCGACGTTTCCGGGCCAATAGCGGCTGCGATAGGCAAGGCGACGCCAGCGAACGACGATGCACAGCGCGGTCTGCCGCTGCCGCCGGCCAAGGCCGAAGATGGCGCTGCCGCAAAGCCCGCAGGACTGCCCTGGTTTGCGCTTCTCGCACCCGTGGTTTCGCCGCTGCGCCGCGCTGCCACCACCGATATGCCAATGAAGCGGGAGCAGGCGACGTCTGGGCCGAATGATGCGGCCCAGCCGCAAGGCCGACAGCAGACGCGTGTCGGTCTGATGGCGCTGGCAACCGGGTTTCTGGCCGTCGCCATTGTCGGGCTAGCCCTGCTGGTGCTTCGCTGAGCACCGAACGATCGCCGCTATCGCTCGGCTTCGAGGAATGCTTCCATCTTGTCCATCGCCAGCCCCGCCTCGACAGCGATACGGCGTGAAAGTTCGGCGGCAGCCGTGCGTGGCCGCCCCAGCGGCCGGTCGAGCCAGTACGACACCGGGTTCAGCGCCGTGCGCTCGTCAACGGCGACGATGCGGCCTGCCTCCAACTGGTGTCCGGTCAGCGGTGGCCGCGCCAGCGCGATGCCGAGCCCGTAAGCTGCGGCGTCGAGCACCAGATTGTAGTCCTCGAAGCGGCGATCCTGCGGGCGCGGGCGGTAGTCCATCCCTTGCGCGGCAAACCAGGCACGCCACCCCGAAGCGTCGGAATCGTTGATCAGCGGAAATTTGAGCAGCCGGGCCGGGTCGCCGCGACTGATCTCGTAGGCAAGGCCGGGCGCGGCGACGGGAAAGACATGTTCCTCGAACAGCTTCACCGAGATGCGGCCCGGAATGCCGCCGCGGCCGCAGCGGACCGACAGGTCGATGCCTTCATCGGCAAGGTCGGCCTGGCGGATGTCGACGTCGAGGACGATGCGCAGCTTGGTGGGATTGTTCTCCAGCGCCGCCATGCGTGGCATCAGCCACAGCCCGCTGACGGAGGGTATCGAGGTCAGCCGCACCACGGCGGTTCCGCGCGGCTCGACCCAGCGGTCGGAATGGCTGGAGATCAGCGCAAAGGCTTCCGCCGTGCGCAGATGCAGGCGGTTGCCCTCGATGGTCAGCGAGACGCCGCGCGCGCCGCGGTCGAACACTTTCAGGCCCAGCCAGTCTTCCAGCTTGGCGATCTGCCGGCTGACGGCGCCGTGGGTGATGTTGAGCTTCTCGGCCGCGGCCGAAAAGCTCCCCGTTCGCGCCGCCGCATCGAAGGCGCGCAGGGTCTCGAGCGGCACCATTGTGTCTGAGCTGTGATCCACAGTCACAGGTGATCCTCGATTTGATCGTTTGTCAACCGCGCCGAAAAGGCGCTTTCTGCCTTTCAACACTCTGGGAACCCGAGGACAGGCAGATGAGCGCAACGACCAGCACGTCGAATCCGACACAGCGGATGGACACCACGGCGGCCATCGCCGTGGCGTTGACGGTGGTTGGCTGGGCCTCGGCCTTTCCCGCGATCCGTGCCGGCCTCGCCGCTTTCGGGCCGCTGGAACTCGGTGCGCTGCGCTTTGCCATTGCCGCGGTGCCGGCAGCGATCTTTCTTGCCGTCAAGCGCCCGGCGCTGCCGAGGCTCGACGAAGTGTGGCGCCTGGTTTTTGGCGGCGCCATCTTCGTCGCGCTCTACACTGTCATGCTCAATTTCGGCGAACTGACCGTGTCGGCGGGTGCCGCCGGTTTCATCATCAATGTCAGCCCGATCTTCACCGCCATCATGGCAATGGCATTGCTGGGCGAGCGCTTCTCAAGCTGGGCCTGGTTCGGCACGGCGATTTCTTTCGCCGGCATCGGCATCATCGCTGTGGCTGACGGCAATGGCTTGAGTTTCGACACCGGCGCGCTGCTGGTTCTTGGCTCCGCGCTGTGCTCGGCCGTCAACACGATCGTCCAGAAGCCGCTCTTTGCCCGCCATCACCCGCTGACCATTTCGGCCTCGAACATGATCCTTGGCGCGCTTTGCCTGGCACCCTTTCTGCCAAGCGGCTTTGCGCAGGCCGCGGCCGCCAACACGGCCGGTATCGGCGCCGTGATCTTTCTTGGCATCGTGCCCAGCCTGATCGCCTATGCCGCATGGGCAACCGCTCTGTCGCGTCTTCCGGCAGCGCGCGCCTCGAACTTCCTCTATCTGGTCTCGCCCATGTCAGCCCTGATCGGCTTCTTCTGGCTGGGCGAAGTGCCGACGCTGCTCGGCATAATCGGCGGTGCGCTGGCGCTCGGCGGCGTCATCGTCGTGAATTTGATGCGTTAAAACAAATGATTGGAGCTGTTTCGGACTCAAACCGGGAACCGCTTCCATCAGAACGCAGACACCCAGAGGAAGGACAGCTATGGTACGCTGCCTTCACTGGGGGACGGAATGGGAAGACTGTTCATATCGGCAATGTTTTGCGTTTTGCTGCTGACCGGGAAAGCCGCCGCGGGCTGGTATCAGGTCGAAAACTACGAAGGCTCCATCGGACCTAACCCCGTCCACCTATCGCTGCAGAGATATGACAGTTTCGGCAGCGGGATTACGGTCGAGGGGAGCTATTTCCACGACGCGAAGCAAAGCCCGATAGCGGTGTACGGCAAGATCAGTGGCACCAGCGTCTTCCTTTGCGAGATTGCGGACGACAGGGAGTTCGACCGGGTGCTGGTCATGGGATCGAAAACGCCCGTTGGCACCGCCGGATGTCCGTTTTCTCTCGACCTTGGCGAAAGCGGCGCAACAGGGACTTGGAGCAAGGGCTCGGACAAGTTCCCGATCACGCTGAAGAAGGTCGCAAGCCTCGACGATACCGGTGAGGCGAAGGTTGACGGCACCGTCGAGATTCCCTTCTGGGCGCAGACAGCCACCCACAGATTTGCCGGGGTCTACGAGAAAGCGGGCTTTCTCGTCTGCATGAATAAGCTGCGGGTCATCGATAAGAAGAAAAAGAAGGTCGTTCAGGAGATCGCTTTCGATGACGACGATTGTGATGCCGGCATGCTGATGACTCCCATCTACATGAATGTTCAAAAACAGGTTGGGAGAAGCTTCGAGATAATCTCCGTGAATTTTCGCGGCGGTGGCGCCGGTTACTCAAGGGATTACGTTTTCTCTCATAGGTTCAAGGATTATCGCCTGTTGGTGAATTGAGCGTGTGGCCTGACCTGGCTTGTGCTCACCGCCTTCCGAACAACCGCTCGATATCGGCGAGCTTGAGTTCGATATAGGTCGGGCGGCCGTGGTTGCAGGTGCCGGAGCCGGGAGTCGCCTCCATCTGTCGCAGCAGTGCGTTCATCTCCTCGGGTTTGAGCAGCCGGCCGGAGCGCACCGAGCCATGGCAGGCCATGGTGGCGGCGATCTTGTCCAGCCGCTCTTTCAGCGTCTCGACGGTATCGTTGTCGGCGATCTCATCGGCAAGGTCGCGCACCAATTGCTGGACATTGGTTTCGCCGAGCATGGACGGCGTCTCACGCACCGCCACCGCACCGGGGCCGAAACGCTCGATGCCGAGGCCGAACCGGGCCAGCGTTTCGGAATGCATGGCCAGCCGCTCGGCGTCCTCCTCCGGCAGGTCGACGATCTCCGGCAGAAGCAGCATCTGCGAGGGCACCGCGCGCGAGTGCAGGGCATTCTTCAGCGCCTCGTAGACCAGCCGCTCATGCGCCGCGTGCTGGTCGACGATGACAAGCGAATCCCTGGTCTGGGCGACGATGTAGTTCTCGTGGACCTGCGCGCGGGCGGCGCCCAGCGCGGTGCCGAGCAGCGTCTCGGCCGGCTCGGCTAAGCCGGCACGCGCATCGGCGCTGGCGAGCGGACCGGCGTCGAATGCAGCCTGGTCGTTTTCGCGGAAGCCGGCGCCGTCAAATCCCATATCCAGCGGCCGCTGTGGCGAGCGGTCAAAGCCCGAAAAGCCCGAGGCCCGGTAGGCCGCGTCATAACTGCGATGACCGTTGGCAGGACCCGCATGGGCGTAGGAGGCGGCTCCCGGCCGGAACGCCGCCACCATCCCGGCGGCCCCGCTGGTGGCGGCGCGGATGCCGGCATTGGCCAGCGCCTCGCGAATGGCGCCGACGATCAGCCCGCGCACCAGGCCGGGGTCGCGAAAGCGCACATCGGCCTTGGCCGGGTGGACGTTGACGTCGACGGTCGCCGGATCGAGCGTCAGGAACAGCACGGTCACCGCGTGCCGGTCGCGCGGCAGCACATCGGCGAAAGCGCCGCGAATGGCGCCGGCAATCAGCTTGTCGCGCACCGGACGGCCGTTGACATAGGCATATTGCTGCAGCGCGTTGGCGCGGGTGAAGGACGGGATCGAGACGTGGCCGGTCAGGTGCACGCCGTCCCGGCTGGCGTCGATAGCGATGGAATTGTCGGGAAACTCGGCGCCCATCACCTGGGCGACGCGGCGCAGGCTGCCCTCGGTACTGTCATCGGTCGCCGGCAATTCCAGCGTCGAGCGGTCCGAGCCGGCCAGCGTGAAGCGCACGGCGGGGAAGGCGATGGCGATGCGCTTGACCACGTCGCTGGTGGCCGAGCTTTCGGCCCGCTCGCCCTTCATGAATTTGAGCCGCGCCGGCGTGGCAAAGAACAGGTCGCGCACCTCGACCGTTGTGCCGCGATTGGCCGCCGCCGGTTTGACCGCCGAAACGCGGCCGCCTTCGATGGCGATCTCGGCGGCAGCGTCGCCTGCGGTCGTGCGCGAACGGATCGACAGCCGCGCCACCGAACCGATCGACGGCAGCGCCTCGCCACGGAAGCCGAGCGAGCGGATATCGTGAATGTTGTCGGCAAGTTTCGAGGTGCAGTGGCGCGCAATGGCCAGCGCCAGTTCCTGTTCGGGGATACCGGAGCCGTCATCGGTGACGCGGATCAGGTTCAGCCCGCCGCCGGCAGTGACGACCTCGACGCGGGAGGCGCCGGCGTCGAGCGCGTTTTCGACCAGTTCCTTCACCACGCTCGCCGGACGCTCGATGACTTCGCCGGCGGCGATCTGGTTGATCATCGTTTCGGAAAGCTGGCGAATGGGCATGGGGGTATTATAGGCGGATTCGAAGGGTGTGCGGAAGGCTTCAATGAATGCCGTACATTGGAGACGCCAGCGGGACAGCACCCCCGGTTGTGTGCGTCAAGTTCTGCAAAAAGGGGCGGCCATGATGCTGGTCATGCGGCTTGGCGCAGAGCGAGCTTCTTGTGCTCGCGCAGGTCGT